>CANCKG010000030.1 GCA_947378515.1 Gammaproteobacteria bacterium
AAGGCAATCGCAGCAGCCGAGCTTTGAAACGTTAATAGTGCCGTTAAACGCGCGCGGCAATCGTGTAAATCCCCTTCTTTTAGGGTCGATTTATTGCTTAAGACCGCTTCAAGCGCTTTGACGAGTGCTTCGCGTGGATACGTAGTAAAATCCTCGTGATTCAACCAATAATAGCGTAAACGTTCTAAAATAAAGTCAAATACGCGATCAGCTGTTTCCGATGTGGTTAATTGCGTGTGCCAACTCTGCACGCTTTCTTGAATAAGCGGTAGCAAGGAGATCGCTTGTTTTTGTGCTAGGATAATTCGAATGATGCCGAGAGCCGCGCGTCTTAAAGCAAAAGGGTCTTTGTCACCGGTAGGGATTAAACCGACGCCAAAAATACCGGTTAAATTCAGCAGTCGATCAGCCAGTGCCAAACATACTCCCAGAGGGCTTTGTGGTAAAGCATCCCCAGCAAAGCGTGGCAAGTATTGTTCAAATAAAGCGGTCGCTACGGCTGAAGGGTTATCTTGTTGCAAGGCGTACGTATAGCCCATAATACCTTGCAATTCGGGAAATTCATTGACCATTTGGGTGCATAAATCACTCTTGGCAAGCATGGCGGCTTGATTGGCGAGCGGGCCATTGGCCCCGAACGTTGGTGCGATAAAGGTCGCCAAGCGAGCTAAAGCGTCGACTTTATCTTGCATCGAGCCAAGCTGATGTTGAAAGGTCATTTTTGTTAATACTGGCTGAAAGGCCGCCAGTGGCATTTTCAAATCTTGTTCATAGAAAAATTCGGCATCGCTCAAACGCGCGTGCATTACGCGTGCGTTGCCTTGAATAACCTTATCAGGTTCACGGCTGTCAATATTGCTGATGGTAATAAAAGTAGCATGCAATTGCCTCTGCTGATCTTCGGTGGCAAAACATTTTTGGTGATTTTGCATCGAAGCGATCAAAGCTTCCGACGGTAATTTTAAAAAGCGTGGATCAAAGGGAATGGCTAAGGCGACTGGCCATTCGACTAAGCCGGTTACTTCGGTTAATAACGCAGGATTGATGAGCGTCGTTAAAGTCGTCGATTCAAGGGTGATTTTTTGTGCTAATTGACGATTGATTGTGGCCTGCCGTTTGGCAAAGCTGGCGATTACTTTAGCGTTATATAAACACTGTTCATACTTTTCTTGGTTGGCACATGCAAAGCTAATGGCATCGGGTGCCATGAAACGATGGCCATAACTCAGGCGATCGGCTTTAATGCCAAAACAGGTGATATCGATGATGTCTGTACCAAATAAAGCCAAGACCCATTTCACCGGTCGAATGAAACCGCTGTCATGATTACCCCAGCGCATGGGGCGGGCAATGCTCAAGTCACTTAAGGCTTTGTTCAATAATTCAGGCAATAAAGCCAGGGTGCTTTTACCGGCGTTTATTTGTAGATAAGTATAGTATTCGCCATCTTGGCTCAAATCTTCGACTGTCACACCACAGGATTTGGCAAAACCGGCAGCGGCAAGATTGATTGCACCATCAGCGCTGATTTTAGGGCCTTTGCGCGTTAATTGTTGTTCGGGTTGCTTTGCCGCGCATTGACTAATAAATACACTTAAGCGACGCGGGGTCGCAAACCACACACAGTCACTTTTTTTAAAGTTTAGCTGTTGTTTAGTCAATAGCGCTTCGATAGTGGCTAATAATTGTTCACCTAAAACTGCTAAGCCATGGGCGGGCAATTCTTCAGTGCCGATTTCAAATAATAAATGTTGCGGTTCAATGTGCATGAGAAGTATCTTTTAAATAAATGGGTTATTACTTAAGTAATTATTTAGCCTGGCTTTTTATCCCCCATCGCTAAGGTTGAGTGCACCTTAGCGATGGGGGATTATCAAGGGGGAGAAAGCGTGGATCCCTCTCCCTTGCTCTGCACTATACCGCTCGCCATTCAAGATGCGAGGTTAATAATTTAACGTGTGCCTATGGCGAGCGGTATAGCTCTATTTTAAATATATACCCATCGCACCTTAAGGTGCGATGGGTATAGTCTGTTGCCAAAAGGCTTGGTCTAGCACTAAATTAATCGTATCTTTAGCTTGATGGGGATTGAATTCTTTTAACTGCAAGGTTGGCGGGCCGTCTTTGGGGGCCGCGACTAACCACGTTGCCACTGTCCATTTGCGTAAAATATTATCGTTGGTATCAATGGCGCCATCAGCGGTTAAGGTACTTTGATCGGTGCTGAAGCTTTCAAACATCGCGGTGTTGTAAGCGGTATGCGTTGCTAATAATTGACTGATGCGGTTATAGCGCATGAAGGTACTGCTGGATACTGGGTCATTAAACGGAACTAAGCTAGCATTAACATAATGGTTGGTGTGATACAGGTAACCTGGCTGTTGAATGCGACTAATCGCATAGTGACCCGCGGGCGCAATTTCGACCATGACGACTTGGCTGTTATCGGCGATCATTAAATTTTGACCAGCACCATGGCTAAATAAAGCTTGCTGGTCTTTGAGCACATCAGCGACCGTGCTGTAATGACGCAAAATAGCTTGCATGATATTACTGCCGGCTGCAGCTCCATAGGTGACATCGGTATTGACATCGTTATCGGCGACATTTAAGCCCAGTTGGTTAATACCCGCGCTGATAAAATTATACGCTTTGTCGCTGGGTTCATTTTTATACATCAAGGCTAGGTAACGATAGCCTGTGGGTGGTTGGACGAGTTGTAAGCGTTGGACTTCGTTAGCGGGTGCATCACGATTTTTGATGAACAGCAATTGATCGGTCTGATTGACTGTCCCGACCGATGCCCAAAGGGTGCAAGCATTACTAACAGGACTTAATAGACTCAATGAAAGTAAACAAAAGGTTAATTTTTTGATCATGATTAATCCCCCGAATTAAATGAAGCGGCATATTGTTCGGCGACACCTTTAGCGAGCGTGCGAACGCGCAAAATAGTGCGTTGTCGTTCGGTCACTGAAATCGCTTTACGCGCATCCAATAAATTAAAGGTATGTGATACTTTTAAGACCATTTCATAAGCTGGCAATGGCAGATTAGCGGTTAATAATTGTTGGCACGTGGCTTCGTAGTCATTAAATTGCTGTAATAGCTTGTCGGTATTAGCATATTCAAAATTATACGTCGACATTTGCACTTCATTTTGATGAAAGACATCACCATAAGTGACTTTACCATGAACAGAATCGCTCCACACAATATCAAATAAACTGTCAACATTTTGGATATTCATCGCTAAACGCTCTAAGCCATAGGTGATTTCACCCGATACCGGTTTACAGGCCAGCCCGCCCACTTGCTGAAAATAGGTAAATTGGCTGATTTCCATGCCATTTTGCCAAATTTCCCAACCCTGGCCCCAAGCGCCAAGCGTTGGTGATTCCCAATTATCTTCAACCAAGCGAATATCCGAGACTAAGGGATCAATGCCTAAGGCTTTAAGCGAATCTAAATATAAGTCGACGATATTATCGGGTGATGGTTTTAAGAGTACTTGAAATTGATAATAGTGTTGTACTCGATTGGGATTTTCGCCATAGCGGCCATCGGTTGGTCGTCGGCACGGTTGAACAAAGGCAGTGCGCCAGGGTTTAGGGCCGATAGCTCGTAAAAACGTGGCAGGATGAAAGGTGCCAGCACCCACTTCCATGTCCAAGGGTTGCACCAAGACACAGCCTTGATTAGCCCAATAGTGTTGTAAGCGTAAAATAATCTCTTGAAAAGTTAACACGGAAATCTCCACTTTAAAATCGTTGGTTTGTGCAACAGCCGCTATAATGTTAGAATTCTGGCGCAATGGCGGGAACGAATCAGTGCATTTTGCCATCAGGCGACGCTGAACGCTAGTGTAAACCGTATAAGTGTCTAATACATATAAAAGAAGCCGTTAATGACCACACCCTATTTAAGTATCGTTATTCCTGTTCATAATGAACAAGAAGTATTACCCGTGTTATTTGAACGTTTGACAACCGCATTAGATGCGTATGGCAAATCCTATGAAGTCATTTTGATTGATGATGGTAGTCGCGATAAGTCAGCTGTGATGCTTGATGCTTATCAGAAATTACGCCCAGAAGAATTGCGTATCATCCATTTGAATGGCAATTTTGGTCAGCATTTAGCCATTATGGCCGGTCTCGAACACATTCGCGGTGAAATAGCCGTGACACTCGATGCCGATTTGCAAAATCCGCCCGAAGAAATTCCTAAACTGATCGATGCGATGGAATCTGGTAATTACGATGTAGTTGGCGGTTATCGGATGGATCGGCAAGATAGCGCTTGGCGTATTTACGTATCGAAAATGCACAATTGGGTGCGGGCTAAATTCATGCCGCGTTTGATCATGAAAGATGAAGGTTGTATGTTACGCGCTTATCGTAAGAGTGTCGTCGAATTGATGGTCTTGAGCCAAGAAGCCTCGACCTTTATTCCCGCTTTAGCGATGATGTATGCGACCAATCCAGGTGAAGTGGGTGTTAAACACGAAGCGCGCAGTGCCGGTTATTCAAAATATAACCTCTATGCGCTGATTCGTTATAATTTTGATATCATCACTAACTTTTCTTTGACACCGCTACACTTATTTACCTTAGTCGGCGTGGTAGTTTCAGCGCTTAGTGGCTTGCTTGTGCTCTACATGTTCATTCGGCGCTTGATTATTGGGCCTGAAGCCGATGGCGTTTTTACCTTATTTGCAATCATGTTTTTATTGATTAGCATTGGTTTATTAGGTTTAGGGATCATCGGTGAATACGTCGGGCGTATTTATCAAGAAGTTCGTAAACGACCACGTTTTGTCATTCGCCAAATTGTTGAAAAATAGAGCCTGTTATGACTTGGAAACTCCCTGAAGACCAGAATAAGCCTAAGCCAGATCCCTGGACTGGCCGGCAACCCGATAACAAGCCCAAGGGGCAACAACCACCGGATATCGACGCTTTACTCAGGCAAGCATGGACAAAGCTTAAGCGACGTTACAGTAATTGGCGTTCTTTAAACTCTCAACCTCGCGCTTGGTTAACTTGGTTAGCGGGTGTGGCATTAGCGATTTGGCTTGGTTTAGGCGTGCATTATGTGCGGGGGGATCAATTAAGTTATGTGCTGCGTTTAGGGGTTTACCAAGGTCAGCTAGCGACCGGTTGGCAGTGGCGTGCTTGGGGCATTTATCAAGTGTATAGCTTGCCGCAGCCACAAGCGTTGACGGTTAAGCCTGAAGTTATTAGTCAAGATTTGAATTTAGCTAAAGTGTCGATGACCCTGACTTATCGCGTCATTGATCCTAAAGCTTATCTATTTAGTAACAATGCACCATTGATTGTATTGCAAGCATTGAGCGACAGCGCTTTACAACAAGTAGTAGGCCAAATGAACTCGGATGCTTTGCTCAGTGAAAAAAACCCACCAACGATCGTGACTGAACTTAAGCCTTTGTTACAGTCCCTTGTTGATCAAGCAGGTTTGGGCGTACAAATAGTAAGTATCCAGATCGATGATGTGGCTATTCCAGATAGCTTGCAAGAATTATTTACTAAAATGAATGCCCTTTACGAAACGCAAACGGTGACCCGTCAAAAAAACCTTGAATACCAACAACAAGTCTTACCAGCTGCGGTATTGAAAGCCAAAAGCAACATGAATGCCGCTAAAGCTTACGCTCAACAAACCATTGCCAAAGCGCAGAGTGATGTCGCAGATTACTTGCTGGTATTGCCTCAATATGAAAAAAATCCACAATTAATCAAGTATCAACTGTATACCCAAAATATGACCGAAATTTTGAGTGCATCACAAACGGTGGTCGTTGATGCGAAGGGGACGACACCGATGATTGTCTTGAATGATGCGATGCGCAAAAAACCGCTTGCCCCGGTTAATAGTACGGCTGCCACGGCTATTTCTGTGGTCGATAACAGCGATGCTGATACCATCAACGATAGCTATGGCAATATCAAAGGAGGCTATGGTTCATGAAGCGTTTATTGTGGGTAGGTAGTATTCTGGTCGTAATCATAGTGGCTCTCGTGACGAGAAGTGTTTTGCTGGTGCCTGAAGGTCGGAGTGCTAAAGTAGCGGACAACGCTGCTTGGTTAGAACCAGGCCTTCATTGGCTATCACCACTCGCTCATCATGTTCATTGGCAAGATCGTCGGCAGCAAGTGTTATTGGCATCCGGTAGTCATGATCAACCCTATGTCAGCGTTACGACCTTTGATCAAAAACACGTGAATTTAGGTTATCTGGTGTTATGGCAAGTGACGGATCGGGCGGTTTTTGCAACCCATTATTCGGGTGAGCGTCAGGCTACAAAAGCGCTTCGTGCCGCTATCAATCAAGCCTTGAGTCAATGTTGCTTGAGTGAAACCTTAGCACAATGGTTGAATGTAGGTAGTTTAACCACGAATGCGGCGCAAGCTTTAGCGGTTACTAACACGATTTTGGCTCCCAATGGCTTGAAGTTATCGCAATTAGTCATTACCGCTGTCAGTGTTCCTACCGATACGCGTGATGCTTGGCTAGAGGCTATGCGAGCACGTGATCAAGGCAGTTTAATGCAATTGGAATTGCAAACCACGACCTTAGCCGCAAGCTTGAAAGCGAGTGTGGATAGTAAAGTATCGAAAACGGTGGCTGATGCGCAAAGCCAAGCGGATGCGTTGCGGGCAGATGCAGATACGAAAGCCACCACTATTTATGCGAAGGCTTATCAGAAAGACCCTGCATTTTATGAGTTTTATATGAATTTAAAAGCCTATCAACAAGTCTTTAAAGCGCGATCACAAGTCATCGTCCTTGACAGCCATTCCGGGTTTTTTAAATCGATGAGCTAACTTTAGCATCTGCGCGTGGGGAACCCACGCTAGTACAGATCAAGGGAGAGAGTCGCGATTCTCTCCCTTGATAATCCCCCACCTCGAAAGGAGCATCCCTTGCGGGATGCTCCTTGAAGTACCAGCAATTCTCGGTGAAAACCCGCTATAACCCGTACTGCTATCAGTTTTAATAGTCAAAAGTCTACGAAATGAAAATCTTTAAAGTGCCGCTGCATCAGGGCTAGAGGCTTCATCA
>CANCKG010000031.1 GCA_947378515.1 Gammaproteobacteria bacterium
GTGAATTAACAGGCGTTCCCGTGATGGCGACTGATTTACGCGCCTCGGCCAGTTTAGTAATCGCTGGCTTGATTGCGACCGGTCAAACGGTTATTGAACGCATTTATCACATTGACCGTGGTTATGAACGCATTGAAGAGAAATTAACCAAGTTAGGCGCAACCATTGTGCGGATTAATTAATACAATAGCCGTAAGGTTGAGTCTTTATGGGTGAGCCGGGGCACGAAAAGCACTGTTTTTCGCCGGCGGACGTTGAAATTGCTGGTTTGAATGTGCCACTTAAAAAAATTATGGTACCACAGGCTATTAAGCCTTTTTAACATTAAATATTTCCATTATGGCAATCGAAGAAGATCGTTTAATCAGCGGCACCGCATTGGCCCAAGAAGATAGCATCGATCGCGCCATTCGCCCCAAACGTTTAACAGATTATATTGGTCAAGCGCAAGTCAAGGATCAAATGAGCTTATTTATCCAAGCTGCGCGCGCTCGTGCTGAAGCACTGGATCACACTTTAATTTTTGGTCCGCCAGGCTTAGGTAAAACAACCCTAGCCCATATTATTGCCACCGAAATGGGGGTTAATCTCAAACAAACATCGGGGCCTGTCTTAGAAAAACCCGGTGATTTAGCCGCCATTTTAACCAACTTAGATAAAAATGACGTGTTATTTATCGATGAAATCCATCGATTAAGCCCGGTGGTTGAAGAAATTCTTTACCCTGCATTGGAAGATTATCAGCTTGACCTCATGATTGGTGAAGGACCGGCTGCTCGCTCCATTAAACTTGACTTACCTCCTTTTACACTGGTAGGTGCCACAACTCGTGCAGGGTTATTGACCTCTCCGCTGCGTGATCGCTTTGGTATTGTCCAACGCTTAGAATTTTATGACAATGCCGATTTGAGTTTGATTATTCAGCGTTCTGCTAAAATTGTCGGTTTAAGCATCGATATCCTCGGCGCCAATGAAATTGCCAAACGTTCGCGTGGTACACCCAGGATCGCTAATCGTTTATTACGCCGCGTGCGCGATTTTGCCGAAATACGCGCGAATGGCAGCATCGATCAAAGCACTGCCAATGGCGCTTTAAATTTACTTAATGTCGATGACCATGGCTTTGATATGTTAGATCGAAAACTCTTGCTGGCGATTATCGATAAATTCGACGGTGGTCCAGTAGGCTTAGATTCTGTCGCAGCCGCCATCGGCGAAGAACGCGGGACGATTGAAGATGTGTTAGAACCATTTTTAATTCAACAAGGCTTTTTAATGCGCACTTCGCGGGGTCGAATAGCGACTCGTCATGCTTACTTACATTTTGGCTTGAGTGTGCCAGATAAATTAAACAACTCCAGTGGTTAATTAAAGGTTAATCGTTATATGGATATCCAACGTGAAAGAATAGCAACATCCTGTGTTTGTTGCCAACAGACCGCTTTAAAAAAACAAGCGGCTATTTTAATGCCTTTTGTTGCGCATCGCGTTTTTGATAGTCCACCTGTGAAGATTGACGCAAGTTGGGGCTTAAACTCCATTCAAACTGGTATGGCGTATATGCTGTGCCATTCCTTGCTTTGTGAGAATTGCGGTTGTTTATTTTTAGATCTGCGTTTTTCTTCGCGCGAACTCGCATTGCTTTATAAAGGGTATCGTGAAGAAGCTTATACGGCATTGAGAGAAAGTTATGAACCAGATTATCGACATAGAAATGAAGCATTAATCCATGGCGTTGCTGATATAAGTTATGTTCAAGAATTCTTAAGTCCTTATCTTAAATTTCCTGTAGCGATCCTTGATTGGGGTGGCGATACAGGGAAAAACACGCCTTTTAAAGAACATAATAAATTTTTACACATTTATGATATAAGCGACAAAGTGCCCATCTGTGGCGCTGAACGAGTGGATAAAGATCAGATGCTAATCACGCACTATGATTTGATTGTGTGTAGCCATGTTTTAGAACACATCCCTTTTCCGCGGGATTATTTGCTTGAAATTATGCAAATAATGACGAGCCAAACAGTACTCTATATTGAAGTACCTTATGAATCATTAATGAGAATGGCTGTGCCTGATAGACTGTTAAAAAAACGTCATTGGCACGAGCATATTAATTTTTATTCAAAAGAAGCCTTACACCTCTTAGTTCAACAATGTGGGCTTCAGATAATAGCATTCTGTGAATTAACCATCAAAGAACGCGGCCAGTGTCGATATGTGTTGCAAATGGTTTGTTTGTTGGCGTAATTAAACCTGTCGCTCTTGAGGTGCGATAGGTCACTGCTAAGTTTCCTGCGCGGTAACTATTCAGCACATTTCGTATCTATTCAGCACTGTGCGCGGGAAACCCGCACGCAGTGCATGTTAAGGGGGAGAATCGCGATTCTCCCCCTTAACATCCCCCATCGCGTAAGGAGCCACAGCTCAGCTTCTACGTAAAATGTAGTAAATGTGCTGAATAGATACAATTAACATTTTATTAAGAAAGTCCAAATTGCATTAAACGCTCATAACGTTGTGCCAATAACGTTTTGAGCGAGATTTTCGTTAGCACAGCTAATTGTTGCGCAAGATAATCTTTAACCACTAGCGTTGCTTCAATAGGCGCTGCATGCGCACCACCCAGAGGTTCGGGCAACACTTCATCGATTAAACCCAATTTAGCAATTTGCGGCGCGGTAATACCCATCGCTTCAGCGGCTTTTGGGGCATTTGCCGCATCTTTCCATAAAATCGATGCACAACCTTCCGGTGAAATAACCGAATAGATACTGTATTGCAGCATCGCGATACGATCACCAACACCAATGGCTAAAGCGCCACCAGAGCCACCTTCACCAATCACCACGGTGATTATAGGAGTCGCTAATTTGGCCATCACCAATAAGTTTTTAGCAATTGCTTCACTTTGATTGCGCTCTTCCGCATCAATGCCCGGATAAGCACCTGGCGTATCGATAAAGGTAATAATAGGCAATTTAAACTTTTCTGCCAATAACATCAGTCTTAATGCTTTACGATAGCCTTCAGGGCGTGGCATACCAAAGTTACGGTGTAATTTTTCAGTAATTGTGCGGCCTTTTTGTTGGCCGATAACCATCACTGGCCGGCCATTAAATTTAGCCATTCCGCCGACAATGGCGGGATCATCTGAAAAATGCCGATCGCCATGTAATTCTTGAAAATCATCAAACAACCGTTCAATATAATCTAAGGTATAAGGACGACGGGGATGGCGCGCCACTTGGACTGTTTGCCAAATCGTTAATTGCGCATAGATTTGCTGAGTTAAATTAACTTTCTTTTTTTCAAGTAATTTAATTTCCTTAGCTAATTCAACACTCGTGCCTTCTTGACTCTCTTGCAAACCATTGATACGGTCTTGCACTTGCGCCAATTCTTGTTCAAAACTTAAATAATCAAGATTCATGGCTTATTCATCGTCCAGCTTAATATCATGCAAATAATCAATTTCTTTACGAAAACGCTGATCATCCAAATGGTCTTCAATCGCACGCCGTACTTTCAATAATCTTTTCGTAGTCACTTTATTATTTTTTTGTTTTTTTTCTATTTGATCGATTTCTTTTAAGCTTTCATCGACCGATTCACTCTCATCATCATAACTATCAATATCTATTTCAGTCGACATAATCGTTTTAAACCTCGTTTCATAACCAATACACAAAGATAAACAATAACAACCACACCACATCGACAAAATGCCAATACCAAGAAACCGCTTCAAAAGCAAATTGATGTTCTTTATCAAAATGCCCAGCCAGACATCGGCATAAAATAACAATCAACATAATCGTTCCCACAGTGACGTGAAAACCATGAAACCCGGTTAAAGAGAAAAAAGTCGTGCCAAAAATACCCGCTGTCAATTTCAAACCCTTTTCCGTATAAGCTTCGGTGTATTCAAGCGCTTGACACGATAAAAAAGCAATTCCCAAAAGAATGGTCAAGATCAAACCGATAATCAGCATTTTTCGGTTGTTTTTGATTAAGCCCCAATGCGCAAAGGTAACTGTGACACCAGAGGTTAATAATAATAACGTATTTAATGCCGGCAAACCCCAAGCATACATATCTGAATTGGGACCCACGAAGGCACTTGGATTCGGCGTATGAAGGAGCGGCCAAGTCGCAACGAATTGTTGCCAAATTAAATAAACATTGACTTCATAACCATCTGACCCACCCAACCATGGCACTGACCACAGACGGACGTACAATAACACACCAAAAAAACCAGCAAAAAACATCACTTCTGAAAAAATAAACCACGACATACCCCAGCGAAAGGAGCGATCCAATTGCTTATCGTATAATCCTGCACGACTTTCTTTAATAACTTGATGAAACCAGCCAAACATCATAAACACGACGATACATAATCCCGTCATAAATAAATAAGGGCCATAATGCACACCGTGTAACCAATGAGCGGCGCCAAACATCGTACAAAAAAGTCCAATGGAGCCTACAATCGGCCAATGACTGGGTTCTGGTAAATAATAGGTACCATGCTGCGTGTCGGACATACGTATATTCTCAGTTAAGTTCTAGCCTGATCGTTAATTAATTCTAATCATACTTGGGGTATTACAACTGCTGCTTTTATTCGTAACTCTACCGCTCGCCCTTCAAGATGCTAGGTTTGTGATTTAACGTGTACCTATGGCGAGCGGTATATCTCTATTTTAAATGTGTACCCATCGCACCTTAAAGAGCGATGGGTACACTCAGCACGCACCGCGCGGAAAACTTAGCTGTGGTGCATGTTACGGGGGTGAGAAATAAAAAATGCATTGCATTTTTCACCGAAATAGAAAAATCTTAGGCTTTTTCTATTTCCATAAAGCCTCTCTTAAAAGCCCTCATCGCTGCCAGTCACCACAGTTAAGCGTTTACGTAAAATATGTGAAAATGTGCTGAATAGTTACTTTTATTCGATCTAAACCTAAGATGCCAGCCAGGATAGAAACACGAACCCTAAAGGAGCATTAATAGCTGCCCCTTTAGGGTAATTTTTAGTAAATGGCTATGCCACTAGCCAGTATTATGCCTATTTTTCAAAAGCTAAACAATGTGTGCACCATCACCACGGGATAAATTACGACTCGGTGCCGATTTACTGGCATCATATAACGTATATGACAAGGTGACTTCATTGATGTCACTGGGTAAATCTGCATCCAAATGAAACAATACCGGCATTTCTTGTGTTTCATGCGGCTTAAACGTTTCTGTCGTAAAACAAAAACATTCTGTTTTATGCATATAACGTGCCGCTAAGCCTGGAGCCACGCTAGGAATCGCTTGTACTGTCATGATTCGTGGTGAATTATTTTGCGCATAAAATACCACTCGGGTAATTTCACCTGGATGGACGTGTATAGTATCTTGCTCTGGGTAAAATTTCCACGGCAGACTGCTATGAATGTTGGTGATAAATTGCACGGTAATTGTTCGATTCAAATCAACACGATCATCGGTAAAACCACTTGGGCCTTCAATTTTACCATTTAAGCCGGTAACTTTACAAAAAACATCGTACAAAGGTACTAAACCAAAACCAAAACCCACCATCCCGATAGCCACACAGCACAAGATAATCGTCGTTTTTCGTATCGAAGCTTTGCTCATGAAGAAAGTGTCCGCATTAAATTCTTAAAATCTTCAGCAAAAACGGAATCGATACCCATTAATTCTTTCACTTTACGACACGCATGCATCACTGTCGTATGATCTCGACCGCCAAATGCCGCACCAATTTCTGGCAAACTGTGACTAGTTAATTCTTTGGTTAAAGCCATCGCCATTTGCCTTGGGCGCGCTAAAGAACGAGTTCGCCGCTGCGAAATCAAATCTGACGTGCGTAGTTTAAAATAATCCGCGACGGTTTTTTGAATATTTTCAATAGTGATTGACCTCTCTTGCAGCGATAATAAATCTCGCAGGGCTTCTTTAACTACCTCTACCGTCAATGCCTGACCGGTAAAGTGAATATGGGCAATAACACGCTTTAAAGCACCTTCCAACTCTCGCACATTTGACCTTAAGCGTTTACCGATGAAAAAAGCCACTTCTTGTGGTAAGTCCAGATTCACTTGTTCCGCTTTACTAATCAAAATAGCTACCCGCGTTTCTAATTCCGGTGGTTCAACAGCGACGGTTAAACCCCAACCAAATCGAGACTTTAAACGATCTTCTAAACCATTAATTTCACGCGGATAGCGATCGCAGGTGAAAATCATTTGCTGACGGCCTTCCAATAACGTATTAAATGTATGAAAAAATTCTTCTTGCGAACGATCTTTACCAGCAAAAAATTGAATATCATCGATTAATAACAAATCACATGACCGATAAAACTCTTTAAAACTATCCATTGAATTAGTTTGAATCGCACGCACCATTTCAGATACATAGCGTTCTGACGATAAATAAACAATCTTTGCTTCAGGATTTAAAACTTGTACTGCATTACCAATCGCTTGCATCAAGTGGGTTTTGCCTAAACCAACCGAGCCATAAATAAACAGCGGATTATAACTAGAGCCCAAATTTTCAGTCACTTGTTTAGCCGCTGCGACCGCTAGCTGATTCGATTTACCAGAAACAAAACGAGTAAAGTTAAAATCAGGATTTAGCGGAATATGATAACTGTGACGCCGTTGTCGTCGCTGTTCATAAACATCAGGTGCCACCACTTTGATAACCCCATTGACCACTTCTTTTTTTCGATTACTATTGTTATTGTCAGTTTTAACTGAAGCGGCTGTCCCAGTGGCTAAACCTAGGCTGCCGACAATAATATTTACCGAGACTACTTGATTGGGCAATATATCACTCACAATCCCTTCTATTAACGGAAGGTAATTTTTTTGCACCCATTCACGAACAAATTGATTGGGTGCATACAGATTCAACATATCGGCCGTTGGCTCTACCTGTAAAGGCCTAATCCACATATTGAATAATTGATTTGAAATACTGTCATGGAGCCGCTCTAAACAGCGCTGCCATAATACTTCCATTTGCATAAATGACCTAAAACACTAATGATTCGT
>CANCKG010000032.1 GCA_947378515.1 Gammaproteobacteria bacterium
GGATAATTTTTTGCGTTTTATTCACTGGCATAAGTGTTTGTTAAAGAGTATTTGATTGGTTGTAAGGATAGTTGACAAGCTGGGTGTTCAGCTTGTAGGTACGAAATGTTTTGTTGCGTTAAGACATAACCTTGATAACCGGTAAATAAGGCATCTTTGCCGAGCATTTTAGCGATATCAAGACGGCGTTGTCCAATGATGGCAAAACCAATGATTTGGTTTTGACTGTTAAAGAAACGAATCAACTGGGGTGTCGTATGGCTTTTGGGCTCAAACAACCAACCCTGAATACGTATGAAATGCGCTTCTAAAGGAATAGCATGCCTGAATTCTATTGCACCCAAACACGAGTTTAAGGGTGACGACTGAGTGCTAGTGTGCCTTAATTGAGCTCGATCGCCTTGCAACGGATAGTGCGCAAAAATGCTTAAATCGTGATTAAAAGCGCTTTCAGTTATCTGTCGTATTGCTTCGGGCTTTGGATAAATGTGTTGAATTTGTTTGAGGTCGTCGACATGTAATTCTAGCGCTAGGGCTGCGATCGTGCGTTCAAACACGACATCATTGTGGACAGTCAGTATCTTAACTTGTTGATGGAGCATCAAAAAAGCGACTAACGCCAATGGGAATAAGAGTTTTTTTTGGCGCTGCTGCAAAGCGGTTAACAGATAAGGTGAATAGAGAATGACTAATGCAACCCATGCCATCAAGGCCGGGGTGGTGTAACGGCTGGATAAGGCTTGAACCACACCAAACATCAAGCGGCCACTGGCAGTGCCAACAGCCGTGAGCAAAATATAAAAAACAAAACTCAAGAGCACTAAAGCTAACGGTGCAGCTCGTGGCTGGCGAAAAAAACGGTAACTGAAACGCAGTGTGCTACCGATAAAAAAAACCCCGGCAAACAAAGTGATTTTTTGGCTCAACTCTGTTTGGCCTGTTAGATAGTAAGCAGGATTGCCCACATATAGCAAACAATAGTGAATTAAATCGATCGGCTGCGTTTTTAAGAATTGCCATAGTGAATCATGCGATAGTGGCGCCTGATAGTGATAAAAGTAGCCGCTAATCGTTGCGATCGAAGCCAAAGATAATACGCTGATGCGTTTTAGGCTTTGATGCATGATCAAGGCATACAGTGTCATTAACGGTAAGGCTAAAATACCATTGGCCATGGTACCGATGGAGAGAATACCAAAAATAAGGGCTATCAGAAAAACGCGGCTAGCTTGCGGTTTGTCAATAGATTTGGCTAGCCAATAGTAAGCGCACAGGGGGAGTAATTGCGCTAAGAAAAATTGACTTTGAAAGCCCCAACTTAAATTTTGTACTTGCATCCATTGAAATAACCAAGCGGCAATAAATAAGCCGAGCATGATTTGTTCATGCGTGGGCTTTTTCGTGTTGGCATAGACGCGAAGGATACGCCAAAAAACACCGATGCTCGTGGCAACTAGCAGATAATTGACGATCAGTAGAAAAATACTTAAACCACAAAAATAACGATTATCGAGCCAAAATAACAGGCGCGCTAAAACAATGCGGTGTTCATTGTGTTGTGACCACCATACGCTCGTATCGCCCGCTTGAAGGCGCAAGATGAAATTCACTGTGCCATCCCAAGCATCTTCTAAGGGCACCGGTGAATAATTTTTAATAGCCCCTAGAATCGCTAACGCAACCATCGATACTGCAAAAGCTATAAAAACGCCTAGTAATAAGCGAGAGTTTGACATTGGCTAGATATTCATTTTGTGAAAAATACACCGCGGTAAGTGGCGAATGATCAGCATAATCAACGCCCATTTAGTGGGCGCATAGATGATCGGTTTACCGCCTGCGATACCGGTGACGATGCATTGCGCCACATCCTCAACTTTTGCCATCGGCATGTTGCGTATATGAGCGGTCATAGGGGTGGCGGTTGGGCCGGGTTTGATTAAAGTCACTTTGACAGCGGTATGGGCTAGACGATGCTGTAAGCCTTCAACAAAGCGCTCGACCAAACCTTTGGCAGATCCATAACAATAATTAGATTTGCGGCCGCGGTCACCTGCCACTGAACCAATCACGGCCAGGGTACCATAATTGGCTTGTTGCATTTGAGTGGCGAAGGCTTCAGCAAAAAGGGCCGGTGAAATACCGTTAATCATTAATGTTTCGGCACAGGCGCTTAAATCTTGTTGTAAAGCTTGTTGATCTGGCAAAGTGCCATGAGCGATCAATACGGTATGTACTGGCCGAATAGCGATAATGTCAGCGACGCAGTGTTGAATTGCTTGAGCATCACAAAAATCAGTGGTCAAGATACGAATCACTGATTGTGGGCTGCGCACTTGTAAATCCGCCGCGATGCGCTGTGTTTTCGCCAAATCGCGACTCACTAAGGTTAAATCGACGCTTTGATTGCTGAGCCATAAGCGCGCGCAGTGTTCGGCAATGGCCGAGGTCGCGCCGATGATGACGATTCTTTTGCTGGTATTAGTCATATTAATAGTCCATGAGTCGCCGTGATAGGCTAGAGCTAATGCCCGAATCACGGTAAGTTAAAAATTCGTTTAAACACGGATAGCCTAGTTCAAATAACTCGCGCGGCATCCGCGCATCTTTGGCCATATAGATGCGCCCCCCTGCTTCACGGACGATAGCATCTAAACGCTTAAAAAGACTTAAGGTCTTGTCACCACGGTTAGGGAAATCCAACGCTAGCGTGACGCCGGGTTGGGGGAAGCTCAACATGCCAAGGGCTTCCCGATCACCAAAGGTTTTTAATACCGCCAAAAATGAGCCTTGGCCCGATTGCTTGATGGCAGCAAGCATGGCGGCTACCGCATCAAGACTTACCTCACGAGGCACTACGCTTTGGTATTGATAAAAGCCTTTGGGGCCATAGAGCCGATTCCAGTGTAAGAGATTATCGAGGGGGTAAAAAAATGCTTGGTAATGGGCGATGCTGCGACCGGCACGCCATTTTTTTAACTGATAATAAAGGCTATTAAGCGGTTTCAGGGTTAAGCCATTAACCAAAGATAGTGGCGGGGTAAAGCGCATAGTGTGGGCGTGACACTGCGGTTCGAGATTAGGGCCAATATCGCACGGGTTAGCGCGCATGAAAAGGCCACGGCCTTTAGTAGAGAGGCAATCGATCCACGATACCGTGTGTTGCCACGTGCTTTCTGAGCTATCGGCTAAAGCAAAAAATTCACTTAATTGGGTAAAGGGCACGGTTTCAGTATCAAGCCATGGTCCTGGCACGGGTTGCAATTGCAGGCTAACTTGGGTAATGATTCCTGTTAAGCCAAGGCCACCGACAGTGGCGGCAAACCAGTTGGGTAAAAGCGTAGGGCTGCATTCGATCAAGCTGCCATCGGTGCGTACCAAATGTAAATGCTTAACATGGTCACCAAAAGACCCCATCACATGGTGATTTTTACCATGGATATCATTGGCAATCGCTCCCCCGACGGTGACAAACTGCGTGCCAGGTGTGACGGCTAAACTCCAGCCGCGCGGCATGAAGAGGGCTTGAATATCCCCTAATAATATGCCCGCTTCACACGTCAAGCACCCGGTATTATCATCGAAATGGATGAACCGGTTTAAACTCGTGGTTTGCCATAGCACTCCATTGGGATTTAAACAGACATCGCCATAACTGCGTCCCATGCCATGAGCGATACCCGGCTGGTGCTGTTGCAATTGTTTGGCTACTTGCTGACAATCGCTTAATAGCACGCGTTGATGCTCAAGATGGCTGAGCCTGCCCCAAGAAGTGATTTTTACCATGGCCAAGCCACCGTGCCAAGCGCCATCACCCCGATAAAAGCAGCACCGGCGCAGAGACTGGCGGTGTCTTTGACGGCAAAGACCAGTGGGTCATCGTGCATCTTGCCGCGATGGGCTTGTAACCACATCCAACTAATCCAAAATAACATTACGGGAACCGCGCCCCACACCCATTCGGGTGTTTTATACAATTGACTGACCACGGCACTGTTTAAATACAGCGCGAGGACTAAAGCGGCCCCATAACCCGAAGTGATACCCAGCATTTGAATCATCGAGGCATCCGAGGTGTAATAGCCTCGGCCATGGACTTTTTGTTTACCAGCGAGCAATTGCACTTGTAGTTCGGCGTAGCGTTTGACAAAGGCTAGCGATAAAAATAAAAAAACAGCAGAAGCTAATAACCAGAAAGACAACGGCATCTGTAAAGCAGCAGCCCCGGCAATGACTCTGAGGGTGTAGAGAATAGCGAGGGTTAAACAATCGATGAGCACCAATCGCTTCAAGCCAAAAGAATACGCAGTGGTTAGGGTGAAATACACTGCGAGCCAGATAAGAAATGGCTTGCTGACAAGTGCGGCTATGCTAAAACTGCTCAGCAATAACAGCGGGATTAATAAGAGTCCTAGCCATACGGGCACGGTACCTGAAGCGAAAGGACGTTTGGCTTTACGTGGATGCAAGCGATCGGCATTTAAATCCACCAAATCATTGGCGATATAAATAGCCGATGCGCACAAGCTAAAAGCAAAAAAAGCGCCGATTAACGTCAGCCACGCTTGTGGATGCATGAATTGATGGGCAGCAATCAAGGGGATAAATAATAAGGCATTTTTCATCCATTGATGCACGCGCAACATTTTAAACCAGATTTTAACACCCAGGGTCGCTTTGGCAAAGATGCGCTCGATGGGACAGCATGTTGCGGCTTTTTTCAAGACGGTTGCTGAGGCATTGACGACAATGGCGCGCCGTGCACAGCGCCACACAGTTAAATCATCGCGCGAATTACCGACATAGTCAAAGCCCGTGTGACCAAAGCGCAAGCTTAAGGCCCGTGCTTTGTGATGAGCCGCAAGATTAACTATGCCATCACTGGCCATCACTTCATCAAAAATGCCAAGGTGGGCGGCGATGTCATTGGCAATCGTTTGGTCCGTTGCAGTACATAAAATTAAGCGGCGGCCGGTAGCTTTTTGGGCTTTGAGCCAGGCAATTAACGGTTGATTGTAAGGAAGGGTATGGACATCCACCGTGTAACGCGCCGCTAATTGTTGCTTTAAGGCGGCTTTGCCAGATTTCAACCAAAACGGTAGCCGTGCTATATTGAACAGATTCGCACCCACCACACTTAAAGTGGATTCTTGTAGCATATCGGTATGAATCAAGGTGCCATCGAGATCGACGATTAGGGGAAGTGATGTCACCATAAGATTCCTAAAGAGTGGTGTTGACCTTGGCATGAGCACTCAATATGACCCATAATTTAAGATGCGTAGTATACATCTTAAGTGGGTTTTAAAGCATGCATGCTATACTCTCACAGCAATGCTCGGTGAAAACCCGCTATAACTCGTACTGCTATCATTTTTAATAGTCAAAAGTCTACGAAATGAAAATCTTTAAAGTGCCGCTGCATCTGAGCTAGAGGCTTCACCGAGAATTACTGATACTCTCACTCTTGAAATAGGCTCTTTTGAGCAAGTTTGGATAGAGAACCATTTTTGAATGTTAAATCAAACCGTTATCGTATCTATTCAGCACATTTACTACATTTTACGTAGAAGCTTGCTAGTGGCTCCTTACGCGATGGGGGATGTTAAGGGGGAGAATCGCGATTCTCCCCCTTAACATGCACTGCGTGCGGGTTTCCCGCGCACAGTGCTGAATAGATACCCGTTATCTAAATAACTTATATTTTTACACCAGTAAAATTTCTATGCTAACGCAACATAGCCGTAATCAACTGTATTTAACGTGGCAAGTGACTAAACGAGAAATTTTAGGGCGTTATCGCGGCTCGATGATGGGTTTAGTGTGGACTTTCATGACGCCTTTAATCATGTTGGTGGTGTATACCTTTGTCTTTAGTTATGTCTTTAAAGCAAAGTGGGGCGGCCAACAGCCAGCAAGCCATGTCTTGTTTTCAATTTACTTATTTGCAGGTATGCTAGTCTATAATTTCTTTTCTGAAGTGATGAACCGCGCCCCGATGATTATCTTGGCCCAAGTGAATTATGTTAAAAAAGTCGTTTTCCCCTTACAAATATTTCCAGTGTCTATTTTGCTGAGTGCCGTATTTCATTTAGCGATAAGTTTAGTGGTGTTTTTAGTATTTTTGCTCGTGACGATGCATAGCATTCCTGTGACGGCATTACTTTTTCCGCTGATTACCTTGCCTTTGCTGTTAATAACTTTAGGTCTCGCGTGGTTTTTAGCGGCGCTAGGCGTGTATTTACGCGATATGGGTTATGTGATTAATTTATTCATGACCGTCTGCATGTTTTTTAGCCCCTTATTTTATCCTATTGATACTTTACCGGAAAAATTCCGTTTATTGATATATCTTAATCCAATTTCTCTCGTCATTGAACAGTCGCGTCAAGTGTTAATTGAAGGTATAGCACCCCAATGGGGTTGGTGGGCGATAAATTGTTTAATCAGTCTGGTCGTTGTGACGGTAGGCTATGTTTTTTTTCAAAAAACAAAAAAAGGCTTTTCTGATGTCATCTAAGCCAATTGCTATTAGTATCAAGCAGGTAAGCAAAGCTTATGCTGTTTATGCAAAGCCAGCCCATCGTTTGTGGCAAGTGCTGTGGAGTCGCCAAAAATTTTATAGCGAATTTTGGGCACTAAGTGATGTCTCCCTTGAATTAATGAAAGGCGAAACCATTGGCATTATCGGCTGTAATGGTTCAGGTAAGTCCACCTTATTACAGTTAATATGCGGAGTATTGTCGGCAACGAGCGGTGAAATTCAGGTGCATGGCCGTGTGGCCGCTTTATTGGAATTGGGTGCAGGTTTCAATCCTGAATTTTCAGGTAAAGAAAATGTTTATATGAATGCGGCTATCTTAGGCTTAAGTCAACAAGAGATTAGCGCGCAATATGCCAATATTCAAGCCTTTGCTGATATTGGTCCATTCATTGATCAACCGGTTAAACACTATTCTAGTGGTATGTATGTGCGCCTAGCC
>CANCKG010000033.1 GCA_947378515.1 Gammaproteobacteria bacterium
GTTGGCAAAATGCCTTGCCCACGAGCCATACCTGGCACTATTGCTGGCACGATACCAAGCATACGATCATCGCTGTAGCTCATGATACTGGCTGGGCAATTAGTCTCGATGCAACTCAGCATTATCAATTGGCGGCATGGCTCTATACGGATAATCGTATGCAATTGCGTTTGCATAAAGTGATGGATTCGGTAGCGCAAAATGAATATGTCATCGATGCTGTCGTATTAGACAATAACCCTGAATTGTTAATCCTCTGGCAAAACCAATGTTATCCCTTACACCGAATCCCACGTTTCAAACCGATTGAAAAAACAGCGGGGGATGACAATCATTTGTTAGCACCGATGCCGGGGAAAATTATCGCGTTATTGTGTGACATCGGCCAAGCTATCGTCGCCAATCAACCCTTATTAATCATCGAAGCGATGAAGATGGAACATACCATTCGCGCCCCCAAAGCTGGCATTCTCAAACGCTATCTCGGGGACGTCGGATCAATCGTCAATGAAAGCGATTTATTGGTGGATCTGGAGTAAAACAACGTTCAAGTGTCACTAGTACAAAACATGGTATTTATTCAGCACATTTACTACATTTTACGTAGAAGCTTGCTAGTGGCTCCTTACGCGATGGGGGATTTTAAGGGGGGGGGTGAGGAGTAAAAAATGCATTGCATTTTTTACTCAAACGCCAAGAGCAATGACGCTCTTGGCAGGACTTGTAAGTCAAAGCAGGGATTCCAAGCTTTGACTTACAAGATCGCGGTTTTGCTACCATAAAACTATCCTGCTTTATGGGTAAACCTGGCCATAAACATCCGTGTATGGCTACGTTGAAAAAAGCTCATGCTTTTTCTGCTTCCACGAAGTCCCCCAGAGCAATAGGAGCCACCAGCTTAGATTTACGCAAGATAGGTGAAAATGTGGTGAATATACCCATCGCATCTTGAGATGGGTATATATCTAAAATAGAGATATACCGCTCGCCATAGGCACACGTTAAATCACAAACCTCGCATCTTGAATGGCGAGCGGTATAGATACTACAAAATATCCTTTGCTTCATGGGCGGCGGCCAATGCGGCTAGGCGGGCGATCACACCGTAGGCGTAGAATAAATTAGGGCAAGCTTCTGGCGCTTGCGCATTATCAGGATTGCCGCACGATTCGGCAAACATTAAGGGGGTAAAATACATCCCCGGGGCGTTTAAATTTTCAGTAGGGCCGCGTTGGTCATGAACCCGATAAAAACCACCCACTACATAACTGCCGATCATATACACCACTGGCTCTGCGACAAAGCCACCTACTTCTTCAAAACTGTAAACCCCTTCTTGGATAATGACTTGGGTAATTTTCTGACCCTTAGTCGCTGCCATTCGGGTCCGTTCTTTGCGATTCAAATCGACCAATTCGGCGCTACTCTTGACCGTCATGATGCCCATGCCATAGGTTCCGGAATCGGCTTTAACGACGATATAAGGCACTTGCTTAATGCCATAATGATCATATTTTTGCTGAATATTCGCTAATAATTGATCCACGGCAGACACGAGCTCGCCTTCACCCTTACCACTCATAAAATCTACATGCGCAACAGTGCTAAATTCGGCGGCTAATAACCACGGATCTAAATCAATAACGGCTGAGAAATCCTCAACAATTTTCCGATAATAGTGAAAGTGTTGCGATTTCGTGCGTTGAAACCAACCCAAATCAGGTACAGGAAACACTTGTTGTTGAAGGTCATTAAAAAAGGCTGGCTTGCCTTCAGATAAATCATTATTGAGCAATACCAAACAAGGCCAAAAATCCCCTACGCCAATTTGCCCAGCTTGGTGCAATAAAGGTTGAATCAGCAACGTACGACCATTGTGCAAATGGATAGTTTCCGGACTTTGCAAACTGTCGCGCCAAGCACCGATTTGCACTTCGAAACCGGCATTGATTAATATTTGCTGTAAGCGCGCCAAACTTTCAAAATAAAAATGGTTGCGGGTATGATTCTCTGGCACCAATAAAATGCGTAAGCACCCTGGGAAAAATTGGTTCAACGTCGCTTGCGCCGCTTGGACACACAATGACATAAAAGCGGGATTTAAATTATTGAAACCTGCGGGAAATAAATTGGTATCGACTGGTGCTAATTTAAAACCCGAGTTACGTAAATCCACCGACGTATAAAAGGGCGGTGGTGTCAATCGCCACTGCTCGCGAAACCAGCGCTCAATTTCTAATTGTTTGGCTAAAAAGTGTTTGCTCAACGCTTGATGAGGGGCTGAGCCTGGCAACGCTAAATGGGGTACTGGCAAACTGTGCTTCATAGCTGGTCACTCAAACAAAACACCGCTAACGAATAATTAAGACTAGGATTGTAGCGCGCAATCACATAAAAATTATGAAAAATTAACCATGCTTGTTGCTGACCGGCAGAACCTGTCTCGACGACTAATTCTGCCTTCATCGAGAGATCGCTTAAATTCGCCGGCAAAGCTACGCCGACCGCTTGCCAATAACGTAAATCATGCTTAGGTTGCGTCATTTTGGGTAGAGTCGGCACCGATTTAGAAGCGGGCCAGTGCACAGAAATAGCAATCGGTTGACCCTTGATCCAACCGTGACCGGCAAAATAATGCGCGACACTCAAAATAGCATCACTCGGTTTGCTACTGATATCGGGGCTTTGCTCGGTCGCACTCACGGCATACTGCCGATAACTGCTGGGCATAAATTGCCCGATGCCAAAAGCGCCGGCATAAGAGCCTTTCAATTGACCGACATCCCAGTGATTTTTCTGACACAGCACCAAATAATTGGCTAATTCACTTTGAAAAAAAGCGGCCCGTTTAGGGTAGCCAAAACTTAAAGTTGCTAAAGAATCCAAGACCCGGTAATTGCCTTGATTGGTGCCATACATCGTTTCTACGCCAATGATCGCCACCACAATATCGGCGGGCACACCATAGGTACTTTGCGCTTGCGTTAAAATCACCTTATTGGCAGATGCAAAGGCTTTACCTTGTGAAATCCGGTTCGCGGTCATCATATGCGCTTGATAAACAGCCCAAGGTTGTGCTTCAAATTTACGATTCATCAAACTGATAATCTTAGGTTGATAGACCGCTTGTGCTAGCGACGCTTCCACCATGGCAGGGTTTAAGCCAAACTGTAACTGGGCATTGGCAACAAATTGCGCTGTTTGATTGGCGGTCACAAAATCACGCTGGCCTGCAGTTGGTGGTTGTGTCGATACACAACCAGCTAGGGCGATGCTAAATAATAGCAGGGATGAATTTTTTAACATGGTAAAAAAACCTTTGATTGGGTGGTTCAAACGTAGAGGCGAGTCTTTATGGGTGAGCCGGGAATTCGAAAAGCACTGCTTTTCGCCGGCGAACGTCGAAGTCGCGACCATGATTTTTACGATAATAGTGTTTGTGGTACCATGATCACTCACATCTTGCTCTGCAAGACCAAACACTGACGGGCGGACCATTTTAACCTAACTACCTAGCAGCCATCCATGGATACAAGGCCGGCCTGGCCGTCAATGGTCAGTCGCTCAACGGCATCCTGCACCTAATTTTATCTCAGAAATTAGGTGCAGGATGTATTCCCGCCTCGCCTCCTACTATTATTTGGCCAGAAATTTCACATCGGGATTAACTTTGTATTCACGAAGAATTTCTGCCGTCAACTTTTCAATTTCTGAAGCATTATCATTGGCACTGATTAAGCCTTTTTCTTCTTTCACTTGGTTAAGGCGTTTTTCAAGCACACTGACTACCGAACCTGCCGGAAATAATGCCGCTAATACGCGCCGAGCCTCGGTAGGCGCGATTGCTTTGTACAGCGCATTGCGCACCAGGGCATCTTCGACCGTCGTACTAAAGGCCCACAACTCAATCGGTCCAAGTGTTAAAGTTAATAATTGCGTATGTAAGCCTTCTTTGGTATAAAACTGCGCTAAGAATGTCGCACCACCCGCACGCGGACCATGAACCCGGGTGCGCAAGGCTAACTTAGCCGTTGGCGATAGACCAAAAACTTTAGCTGATTTTTCTAACATTTGCGCTGGACCTGCATCCATAATATAAATCGCCGTCGCAAATTCAATCATCACTTCGTCAAAGTCATCTAACGATTGCGATAACAACGCGATTTGCACTTTCCATTTGCGCCCTTCGCGCATATCGACAATCACTTGGTCACGAACAGCACTCGCTTTTGACGTACGATGAAATTCATCAAACACGATCCGTTTATGGTCTTCCCTAAGTTCTGCTGCCCGTGCATAATGATAAGGCTGATAAATCTCTGGCATATCCGAGACGACATCTTCGGTCAAATAAAAGTGCCGCGCTAAAATATAGCGCGCTAACATGTACATGACGGCTGTTTGACGATCAGCGGCTTCACCACCACTTTTGGCCACTTCATCCAAATCCAACGAAACAATCCGCGCATCACCTAAATCAAATTTGGTAACACGTGATAGCACTGGGTATTCGCGCACCGCACTGGAAATCATTCTGGCAAAGGCAGCCACTAAGGTTTCACCCGTTGGGGCAATGACTTTACCATACAAATCTTCAATGGTAGTTGAGCGACAAATCGATGTCGCATCGGCTAAAAGTGGCATCGCATAACGCTGCGCCAACATCGCTTCGTGTTGAAAACCCGCCATAAACAAGGCATCCGTCACTTCCCACCACGTCGATTTATTATCTTTCATAAAACCAATTTCTTCTAAAATGGCATCGACCACCGGTTCGATATTAGGTGTATAAATATAAGGTTTGTTTGCATCGGCTAAATTCTTATACAATTCATCGACAATCAACCCCACCATATCGCCAATACCATCGTAAGGTCGCGTCGAACCCAATGGCGTGGCTAACAACGTAATAAAGTTAACTAAAAAACTACGATCTTGCGCTGTTGGAAAACGGCAACCCAATTGGGTATCAAAAGGATTGATCGAGTAATCAGGTGTCATCCTCAGACGTTGGTAACTGACAAAATGCTGTTTTTCAATCGGCAAAGCTTCTTTTAATAAAGAAATCAACCCGCTGCTTGAAGGGCCAATATCAACAATCGCAATCCGTGGTAAGCGCTTTAACCCACCCGATAAACACAACGCTAAATTAATGGTATTCGATAAAACCGATTTACCAGAGCCAGGCCTAGCATAAATCAGATCGATCCAAGTGCTTTGGGCAGAAGAACCCGGTTGAAACGGCCATAACTTGCCATCCGGTGAACGCAATAAAAGCGCACCTTGTTCCCATGGAGAGGCAGGCCTGGTGAACGGCAACATATAGACTACATCAGCCAATGGTGCCACCGCTGCTGTCGCTACACTTTCATTGGAGACTCCAAGCAAACTGGAAATATAACCAGCATAAGGATCACCCGATATTTCTGACACATCGCAAGAACCCCAACCTTCGATGGCTTTCGCTAATTCCGCGGTTCGTATTCTAAGTAGCGGTAAATTATCAGCTGGCGCCCAAACGGTAGCAGTCACCTGCAATTTAACGATGGCATCATCGGTATTAACTGCGATATAACTCAATAAATTACGAGCATCGCTCAATAATTTATTTTGCTCTGATGAAAAACTCAAAATTGATGCTAATAACGATTTAAAACCAATGGTTTTAAGTCCATCGCTTTCGGCTAAAAATGAAATGCGCCATGGAATTCGTGTTGCGAGTGTTCGTTGAAACAATTGATTAAAATTTTTGATATCTTTGGGAAATAAATCGATGAACACACACGAATAGATGCGATCGCCTACTCTGACGGTTCGTAAATCTTTAACAACAGCATCTCGCGGTAATATTTGACGCGCTAACGACGGCCAAAAAAGATCAGAAATATCTTGCATGGCATTGGAATAACTTTTTAAAGGTATCCGGTCGCCAGGTAAAGAGGCTTCCCAGTCAGCACTGGTAAAATCCGGATCGGCTAATTTACGCATCGCAAAGACAGAATGATGCGTATCCAATAAATTTGCGCGCACTTCCATCGCTGTTAAATCATTTAATACCGACCTTACAAACGAATCGTGGGGATCACGCAAATCACCGATCGCGGCAAAAATATTTTGACTGCGTTTAATAAGCGGTAATTTACTGTCTTTCAGTATTTTACCCTTAATCTTCATCGCTTGATCAAGTTGTTCTTTGGTTAGTAATGCAGGCCTAGTCCACAACACTAAATACACTTCTTCATCCGCACAATAACGACTCAAGTATTTAACACGTTCATCAAATAAATCATTGAGTTCTAGCTGGACATTGATGGCTGTTTCACGTGCGGGCTTGAAAATTGCTTCAATTTTTTCGGCGACATATTGATTATCATAATTGAAGATAACTTGAATACACCGACCCGGCCTCGACAAACCGGTTTGCAAACCCATCGTCAAACCTTCGTGTAATGCGCTAAATTCAATCGCGCCAATCAAAGCTTTCGAACCATCGATTTGAATCACTGACATCAATGAACCATCATGCGCGACTAAGACCGTATCACTATCGGCCGTTTCTAATTGACAGTACGATTCTGAGGTCTGTTTCAATGAGGCACTTAACCAAGCAACCAGCGAATCAACACCATCAATAAATTTTTCGACGAAACTTAGCATAAATTCCCTTAGCTGGACGATGAAAGAGACAAAGAACTGCCGTCAGTCGTTTCTTGTTCAAGGGGGGCAAGCGCCAGCCAAGTCGCGATGACTTTAGCAAAACGCGCTTTTTGTGGTAATAAACGCACCGTTTTCAATAGGTGATTGCGTGATTCCATCGCTAATTGACTGTTTAACAAAATGGCGCC
>CANCKG010000034.1 GCA_947378515.1 Gammaproteobacteria bacterium
TTTATCGACAGCGCGATACAAATAATGCCAAACACCTTTTATTTTAATATAGGTTTCATCCATTCGCCAACTAGCGTTCACTATTTTCTTGTGGGTTTTTATAAAGACTTCTTCTAATAACGGAGCATACTTAATGACCCAGCGATTAATGGTTGAGTGATCCACTTTAACGCCACGTTCTAACAACAATTCTTCAATATCTCTGTAGCTCAATGAGTACGCCAAGTACCAACGTATCGCCATTAAAATTAAGGTTTTTTCAAAATGCCGCCATTTAAAACTGATCATTTAATCAATAAGTCCATTTCTGATGGCCTATTCTACTCTATTGGATAACTTCTTGCGACAGAACCATATTCTGCACCAGCCGAGGTCGGGTTTGACATAATTTACTTCTTCCGCTGAAAAATAGGCCATCTGAGCATGAAAAGGAGATGGTTTTCTTTTATTAAATATCCCTACATGGTGCATATTTTATCACAATTTAATAATGTTTAATGATTTTGAATTTCATTAGAAATCTTTTAGTATCAACTATTTTTTTCAAACTGCATTAGTTACATTTTTTCACTAACCGACAAGCGTTTATACCAATTCATTGTGTATTGATGCGCTAGGTCAACGTCATGAATAATAAGCATATTTTCAGAATTTTTTTGGGCGTTTTTGGAATAATTAAATGACCCAGATTCAATATCAGCGTTATCGATAATCATCACTTTACTGTGCGCAATCGGCACGCGATAATCGATCCATACCGGAATATTTTCACGCAATAAATAACCGTACACACTGCGGCGATCTTTGACTTGGGATTTATCTAAAATGACTTTCACATCTACCCTTCTTTGTTCTGCCGCTACTAACGCATCGGCAATCGGCATAGACGTAAAAGAATAGGCTTGCACTAAAATAGTGTGCTTGGCCGCAGCAATGTGCTGCACCAATAATTCGGTGCAATCATTGCCGGGCGTAAAGCATACTTGGGTATTGGGAGTGACTGCAAAGCTTGAGCTAATCAAGGAGGTCAATAGACCCACGATAAAACACTGCCTGATTTTTATTTGAATGTATTCACTCTCTTTATCATTTAAGCCGCTTTGGCTAAGGGCTCAACTTTGATTTCGTCGTAATGACAATTGATTTTCCAAATATCATATTCTGTCTGCAAATTAAGCCACGATTCAATACTTGTACTGAATAATTTTGCCAATCGCAACGCCATTTCAGGACTAATACCGGCATGACCATTTAGTAGCCGTGACAACGCCGTACGCGACACGCCTAATTTATGGGCAGCTTTGGTAACAGTTAATCCAGTGGCGTCAATCAACGTATCTTTGACGATTTCACCCGGGTGTAAGGGTTGATACATAAGTGTTATCTCAATGGTAATCCAAGTAATCAACTTCTTCCGAATTTTGATCCACAAATTTAAAAATAAGTCGCCAGTTACCACTAACAGCAACCGCATAATAGCCTTTATAATTGCCACTTAATTCATGAAACTGCATGCCTGGCGTATTCATATCATCGGCTTTGACAATAGCACTCAAACGTTGCAATAAAATCTTCAGTCGACGCTCGTGCTCTGGCCTAATGCCCGATTTACTGCCCGTTTCAAAGAAACGCCGCAGCCCTTTATGTTTCCAAGATCTAATCATATCTGTTAAGTGTAGCGCATCACATAACGAAAAACAATAGCCGATAATGGGTGATTTTTATTTCTTAACGTTGGCACAGATGCACATTCAGCGTGCGTTGTGCTTCGGGTACTTTCATCATATCACCTGTGACGGCATCGACGATAAAGCCCGGGAAGATCAAAATATTCCACAACCCGACTTTTTGAAATTCTGGTTGCACAACGACGGTTTGGGTCTTACAGCCACGTCGCTCGACATTGATAATGGTGGGCGCAAACATACTGGTCACCACGATTTTCGTTGGTGTCGTGTCATTCACCGGCACATTGTTCACAATGACTTTGGCGCCCTTCGGCGCTGAATTGACATTGACGAGCCGATTATTGTCACCGAACATCGTCGAACAGCCGGTGGTGCTTAATAGGATTCCTGCCAATACACTCGCTAGCACATATTGCTTAAATTGCTTCTTTTTCACACTTCAACTCCCTTTATTAAAAATTAACTCGGCATGAACATGATCGGAAAACTTAAACCGATCGAAGTGTCACTAGAAAACTGATACGTATTCTTTGACTCATAGGCGCTTGTTCGCGCGGATGTTTCAGAAACATAAGCGGTGATCACTGCAGGAATAGCATTGCCTTGCTCATCGACAATAGGCTCAACATCCGCATGAATCGCTAGAGGATCACCTGCTTGATAAAACCCCACCGTTTCAGAAGTGAAATTAGGCATATCTACCGTAAACACGATATTTTTGTCTTTGAATTCAGAATCAATCGCTATATCCACATGCGTTTTACCAGCATCGGCTATGGCAGATAAGCTGATAACGCTCAAAAGCGCCGCAGCCGCCAACTTATTTTTTACTTTCATTATTTACCCTCTCTTTTTGGTGATGTATTTCTATGCTCTATTTTCCAAAGGGTTTTCATCAAACTTGCCTTTGTAAAATTCATGCTCAAAGTAACGGGCTTTTTTGCATTTGATCGGGTGCTTCCCTTTCAAAAAAACAAACTGTTCATTTTCAGGCAACACACTGATGTCATTTAATTGAATCAATTTAACACCCGTTTCATGAACACTTTCACCTTCCCCTTTGGATTTACTGCCTGAAAAAGCTTGATGGCTATTTTTGGAGTCCCCCGAGTTGGTGGATAAGGTTTTGGTGAGTACCGTTTTATCACCCCCTAACGCTTGCACCCATTCCATGGTGTCTTTATCGTTATTGGTGAATATTTGTAAAATCGGCACCGCTTTAAATAAATCCGGCTTGGCAAACATCTCAATTTGTTTGAGAACTTGAAAGACGGTCCACACCACAACCCCGCGGGCGCGTAACACTTCGATGCATTGTTCGATATCCGGCGAGGCACCTAATTGCGCCACTTCTTCCATCAAAAATAAAATCTTTTCTTTCGGTAAGTCACTAGGATTGGCTTGCACCAATAAATTCATCAACAAACACATGATCATACGAAATAATCGACTGTGCTCTTTCACCTGATCCTCTGGCAGAACCACATAAATATCCATGTTACCGTTTAAAAAATCCGTCAAATCAAAATTACTGTTCGACAACAGCGCTTGAATATTCGAATCACCCATCCAATCGATTTGTCGATAACTGGTCGATAAAATACTGCCCCGCTCATCCGCCCCCACGCGGGCAATCTGATTAGCCGCGGCTTTCGCACGTCCCGTTAATTCCGCCATTTCTGCAAACGTATTTTCGGCTAACTCAACACTTTCTGACATCAGCTGATACAGTGTCGGCAAGGTGCGCATGGATTTTTCTTGCTGCATCAAATAATCGACATAACCGCGAATTAAAATTTTGGCATTTTCATCAAAGTGATTAATATGACCGCCTTCATTAATCACCAACGAAGCTGCAAACGCATTGATCATGCGATCGCGCGCCAATTGATCTTTGGGGATAAAATCAAAGGGATTAATGTGATGTTCGGTCAGTAAATGCTCCGGCTTGCCGGCTCGAAAATCTTTACCGCGCGTGACATTAAAAGGATCGATGACAATAACTTGACGCTTAAGCACGTCGGATCGGTAACGCGCCGTAGTCGCCCACAATTCACCTTTGATATCAAAGACAAACACGGGACCTTTGTGGGTTAATAACACTGGAATACTCGAAGACGTGGTTTTACCGCCACCAGCAGGCGACAGGGTGAGTTTATTTACCAAAGGGCAATACAGCGTTTGACCTAAAACATCGATGCCCAGCATTGGGCCAAGTTCAGGGTTATAAGCATCCCAGGCTTTAAAATCTTTAGCCGTCGCCCATCTGGCGGATCCATAATGGTTGTTTTGTTCAAGACCGGCTTTGTCTATAACGCGACTATAAAAAAGAAAAAACGCACTACATCCCAGTAATACCAAATTAGCTAAATACCCTTTATGAAAATTCATCACCACATCATACCGGGCACTATCGAACCACAAATCAAAACCCTGCATCGTCGGTGCCAACACTTTAAACGTAATACAGGCACTTAACACGGCATTCACCAATAACACCAATGTGCCGTACCAAAACGCAACGATACCCATAAAAATGACATTGGATCGACGTAATTTCCATCCATAGTCTTTTAAGTTAATAAAAAAAGCTACGGCCATTCCAATCACTAAGCTTTGAATAATCGCAAATCGCACAGGCGAAAAAATAAGTGTCGGGTTGCCTATCCATAACGCCACGCATAGTGGGCTCACGTTTAAAAAAATAACCGCAAAAATTGCCAGTAGCCACCAACGTCCTCGTCCATGATTGAAATCTGATCGATCTAAGGTTTTGAACCCGTGAAAACTAAAGAGCAATTCGTTCATGTAACGGGGTCACTTTATTAATGAGAGCTGCTTTGGAAGGTTTCTTGAAACACTGATTCGCTAAATGCTGATAACGATAATAAATCCCCGTCGCACAACGGCCATCGGCGTCATGCCCCAATTGAATAATGACATCGATCACTTGTTTTAATTCACTTAAAATGTCTTCATTGGTCATCGAGGGGACATTGTTTAATTTATACATTTGACACATGCGCATAAAAGCAATGCTGGGATTATTGGCATGAACGCTGGTAATCGATCCTTCATGACCGGTAGAACACGCATTGACAAAATCCATGATTTCTCCACCACGTATTTCACCCATAACAATGCGATCAGGGCGAAGGCGTAAAGAACACTGCACTAAATCTTGCATGGTAACTTTAGCGTCACCCTGGTCACCCTTGGAGGCAAATAACTGCACTTTATTGGGATGAGGTATTTGCACTTCATGCACATCTTCTAAGGTAATAATGCGTTCATTGACATCAATTTCACGCAAACAAGCATTCAAAAACGTCGTTTTACCCGAGGAAGTACCGCCGCTCATCACGATATTTTTGCGCACCTTAATCGCCGCATGAATAAACGCTTCCCATTGTCCGTGGGCATAAAGCTCTAAGAGCTCTAAATCATGCGCTGGCAAATCTTGAATACACTCCACCGCTAAAGCAGCCGGTTTAATAGAGCGATAAAAATCATGGTGCCGATAATCCTCTAAGGTAAAATTTTTAACCGCTTGACGCCGAATAGCGAAGGCAAAATCACGTGCCGTTGGTGGATGTACGCATTGAATCCGCGAACCATCAAATAAATTGGCTGACAATAATGGATGGTGTTTATCAAATTTTTGGTGTGATTCATTACTGATCATCCTAAAGAGATCAGCAATGTACTTTTCGTCAAGCTGCGGCACATCAAAGCGCTGCCACTGTTTTTGACTATTTTCAGCCCAAATTTCCTTGGGTCGATTCAACAATATTTCGGATAACTGAGGATCGTTTAACAAAAACCGAATTGGCTCTATTAAACGATCTACGTCCGAGGTATGTACGGTAGGATCAGTTTTTCTAACGTTAGCATGCATAGCTTACATTCCTGAGCTCGAACTTTTACTCGCCAGAGCACTGTACAAATCCACATCATGCGATACCATTACGTCAATGACTGATCCTTGGTATTTCATTAATGTTGACTTAATATCTTGTGAACTCTGTAATTGTTGTTGTGCCGTTTGCGTAAAGCCTTCCGCCATATTAGCTTGTAATTGATTGGCGGAATTATTTTGCGTTGAACCGTTCACGCCCACTGTCGCGGCTACTCCCCCAAGCACACTGTAAATGATGCCACTGCCGAAAATAGCGACCAAATGCCGTTGAATATCGTCCGCTTCCGCTCCAGCTTGACCTAAGGCATCAACACCTGGACTATTAATCATCATGGATAAACCATCAGGCGTGACAATACGATTCCACATAATAAAAATCCGTGTCGTTGCTAAGCCATTACCCATTTGGGTACTGTATTGGCCCATCAAACGCGACCCCTTAGGCAATAATATTTTGTCACTGGTATAAGCATAAGCCGGCGAACTAAGCGTGGCCGTTAACATGCCTGGCAGATCCGTGTTTTGCGCAACATCCAATGTGGCGTGCAGTATTTCACCTTGTAAAATTGTCCAGTCGGGGTGTTTTAAAAACTGCCCTGGAACGCTTGCAACTACGGTTGCTTGTGAATTAGCAAAATTGCTGTAACCATCATTACTGGATAAACCGCTGACCGACTGACCAGCACTTGACCCTGAAGCGCCTTTTCCATTGCCATAAACAAGACTCGGCTGGTTCATGCGCGAGCGAAACGCTTGTTGTTCCATATCACCATTATTTAATGAACCTGCTGGCATCGCTTGCAAATGAGCGGCTTGTTCTGATGTCAGTGGAGGTAAGGTCAATGGTGCTGAAGGTGCCGCGTTCGGCATATCCGATGCCTTATGCATTTTTTGTTCCGCTTGATTCAACGTATTTTGATCATCCACTTTCGTGGTGATCGATTGATCAAGTTTTTTAGGTTGATCTTTTGATTGACCAAACATCATCCAAAGACCCAGAAATACCATCACCGCCGTACCGGCCATCAATAAAAAATTATTTTTAGTCGTAGCCACTTTGACATCAGACCCCGATGGGTTCACTTCCACTGTCGAGGGTTTTTCTTCTAAAATAGTCATGGTGACTCCTTATGACGACCAGTTATTACGGCGCATTTTTTCGACTTCTTTATCATTAAAGATCGAGCCGACTTTATTTTGACCACTGCGTA
>CANCKG010000035.1 GCA_947378515.1 Gammaproteobacteria bacterium
ACACTTAAGTTTCAAGGTACTGTCGTCAACTATTTTTGTGGATTAACCAAAAAACCCGCCAATAAAAATGATGTCAAGGGGAATGAAAAAACCTATTTACTCGAACCACAAACTTATTTGGCTTTTAAACAAAGCATTCAAACGGCGCTGGAAGCTTATCGTCAAAAACTCTCGCCGCTAACTTTCTATCGTAGTCACAGAGTCAAGCAATTAGTCGACCAATTAGCGGCTTTGCCAGCTAATGACATGCCCGCTTTATTGCACTGTTTAACGTCGATGAGTATGACGGTAGTCCATGAGGATTTTACGTTTAATAGCAGTGGTTTTGGCTTTGCCCGTAATGCCAGCGGCAGTCGCTTGCAACGTTTATTAAGTGATTTATGCTGCCGCACGGCAGCGGCGGGGATGATTAGCGAGCAATACGAAGAACAGCGGTTCTGTCAATCACAGCACATTTGCTATGTGCAAACCACGCTCGTGCAATTACAAGAGCATATTCGTTCGGCTATTTTTAACAAAGCTGAAGCTTATATCGATGCATTAAAAGTCATTATGAATAATTCGCAAGTGACTTTGTCACAGCGTGCGACTCACATTGTCGCACTAAACGCAGATTATAAACCAGAACAATTAACCCCTAAAGCACGTGCCGTATTTTACTTTGTTGAGTCGCTGCGTAGCAATCTCAATTTGACGAATTTTACCGTTGATGGATTAGTGTTGGAACGGGAACTGACAAGTGTTGAGGCAGTAGGTGGTGGCATCGAGTTAGCGCTCGGACCCTTTATTCCAGTGAATAGCAATGCTAATGTCACAGAAAGAGTCGAGCCATTAATCGTCTTTAATAAAGGGCTTAACTATTCAGCACTGGAAGTAGAAAGTCCGGTTGCCTTAGAGGTTTCTTACCATGACACCAAAAGCCCAGAATGGGATGATTTAGTGAAATATGGTGCCCAACTCGGGACGTATTGTGTTGATGTAGCCACCCAAATAACCGATGCGTGTTCATCTTTGTCGAGCTACTTGTTTTCGCCGCCAAATGAAAAAAGCATTCAGGCAGCCAGTGCATTTAATCGTCCTAAGGCGCACTCAGGGCTTGTAAATACACCAGTTTGTATCGAAATGGGCTTAAAAAACCCTAGTCCAGGGCAAGAAAATAATTAAGGTCCAGCGTTTAGCGTAAATGTATGCGATAATCCGAGGTTCTCTTTGATCAAACTATGAGCAACATACTATGGCCGTGAATGATAGTAAAATGAACGATGATCGTAAAAAAGCACTGGCTGCAGCCTTAGCCCAAATTGAAAAGCAATATGGTAAAGGGTCGGTCATGCGGATGGGTGATGGGGTGGCTGAACCCATTGAAGCGATCTCGACTGGTTCATTGAGTTTGGATGTTGCAACAGGAATTGGTGGCTTACCACGGGGTCGAATCGTGGAAATTTATGGTCCTGAATCATCTGGCAAAACGACCGTGACTTTGCAAGTGATTGCCGAATGTCAAAAACTGGGTGGCACCGCGGCCTTTATCGATGCCGAACATGCGCTGGATCTGAATTATGCTGAAAAAATCGGCTGTAATGTCAAAGATTTATTAGTCTCGCAACCCGATACCGGAGAGCAAGCGCTTGAAATTTGCGATATGTTGGTGCGCTCAGGTGGCATCGATGTAATCGTTATCGATTCGGTCGCTGCGTTAACGCCAAAAGCCGAAATTGAAGGTGAAATGGGCGATTCGCATATGGGTCTGCAAGCGCGATTGATGTCGCAAGCCTTACGTAAATTGACTGCTAATATCAAACGATCGAATACCTTAGTTATTTTTATCAATCAAATTCGCATGAAAATTGGCGTGATGTTTGGTAATCCAGAAACCACTACTGGCGGTAATGCCTTGAAATTTTATGCTTCAGTGCGTTTAGATATTCGTCGCACGGGGGCAATTAAAAAAGGCGATGAAGTCATCGGTTCTGAAACGCGGGTGAAAGTATTAAAAAATAAAGTGGCGCCACCCTTTAAAGAAGCGCATTTTGACATTCTCTATGGCGAAGGTATTTCGCGCATGGGTGAAATAATTGATATGGGTGTTGATCACGGTTATATTGAAAAAGCCGGTTCATGGTACAGTTATAACGGTGAAAAAATTGGTCAAGGCAAAGAAAATGTTAAAACTTTTTTGCGGGAAAATCCACAATTTGCCATCGATATTGAAAAGCAATTGCGTGATAAATTGATTTTGAAAGTGATGCCAGCGATTGTAACCGAAGATTAAAAAGCCGTTTGCGCGAGAGTCCTTAAGCCCGTATATGCCTTTGTTTAAAGTGCTAAACACGAATGACTTTCAATACGGTAGGAATCTTGCTTAAACGATCAATAACATGGCTTAATTGCAGGCTATTTTTAACTAAGACTAGCAGCTGCACGGTGCTAAACACGCCATCATCATGGATGACTTTGATATCGATGATGTTGGTGGCAGCTGCGGTGGAAACGGTATTGGTCAAGCGAGCTAATACCCCTTGTTTGTTTTCAACATCCACTTGGATCAGGGCTTTAAATTGACCTTCGAGTGGCTCTTGCCAATTCAGGGCTAATTTTTGTACCGGCGCTACCGGCGCTCTAACCAAGAACGGAATTTCACTGCAGGTTTCGCGGTGAATGCGTAAACCTTCACCAGGAATCAATAAGCCGATGATGCTGTCGTTGGGAATAGGATGACAGCAGGCAGCAAATTTTATCAACATGCCTTCAATGCCCTTAATCGTCATGGGTATTAACGAGGGCGAAGTCAAGAATAATTGCCCGAGTAAACGTTGAGCGACTTCCATGGGCGCTAAGTGACCCAAACCAATATCCGCTAATAAGGCATCAAAGCTTGATAAGGGGTAGAGTTTTAGCAATTTTCGTTGTTGATGATCATTTAAATTTGGGTTCATTTCTCCCAAACTCATCAATGCATTGAGTAATAACTGTTTGCCAAGTGCGATACTGGCGTCTTGGTGATTTTCTTTTAAATATTGCCGAATTCGACTACGCGCACGACCGGAGACGACAAAATTAAGCCATTCAGGTTTAGGTGTAGCATCGAGGGAGGTTAATATTTCAATGGTTTGACCATTGACTAAGCGAGTACTTAACGCCGCAGGTCGCCGATTAATGCGCGCGCTTAAGCAATGATCGCCGATATCGGTGTGAACGTTATAAGCAAAATCGACCGGCGTCGCGCCACCGGGTAAGGCTAAAATTCGTCCCTTGGGTGTGAAGACATAGACTTCATCCGGGAACAGGTCGATTTTAACGCTTTCGATGAATTCCTGGGAATTACCGGATGCTTGTTGCATTTCAATGACATTACGTAACCATTGACTAACTTTTAATTGGGTAATATTGATGCGGTCTTCATCTTCTTTATAGAGCCAATGGGCCGCGATACCATATTCAGCATAATTAGCCATTGAAGCGGTACGAATTTGAATTTCAATCGGCACGCCTTGGGGGCCAAATAGAATCGTGTGCAGCGATTGGTAACTGTTCGCTTTAGGGATAGCAATATAATCTTTGAATTTACCAGGTACCGGTTTAAAGAGGTTATGCACAGCTCCCAGGGCTCTATAACAGGTGTCGATATCTGTGACGATGATCCGAAAACCGTAAATATCCATGATTTCACTAAAAGATAAATGTTTTTGGCGCATTTTTTGATAAATACTGTACAAATGTTTTTGGCGGCCAATGACGCTGCTGGCTGGAATACCATAGCTTTCCAGTTGGTTACAAATAGCTTGGTTGATTTGCTGTAAAATCTGCAGTCGTAAGTCACGCGCTTCAAATACCGCTTCATGCAAGATCCGATAACGCAGCGGATAAATGGCTGCAAATGCTAATTCTTCTAAACTGACCCGAACATGATGCATGCCTAAACGGTTAGCGATGGGCGCATAAATTTCCAGCGTTTCCTTGGCGATCCGCACTTGTTTGGCGGGAGCTAAGGAATGCAAGGTTTGCATATTATGTAAACGATCGGCTAATTTCACTAAAATTACTCGAATATCACGGGTCATGGCGAGTAACATTTTACGAAAATTTTCGGCTTGCGCTTCGGCTTTGGTAGCAAATTCCATTTGCGTTAATTTGCTAACACCATCGACCAATTCCGCAACGTCTGGCCCAAATTCTTTGATCAATAAATGTTTTTGAACCGGAGTATCTTCCAGTACATCGTGTAAAATCGCCGCACACAAGGTGTCCGAATCCATCTTCATGGTGGCTAATAGTTGCGCGACGGCAAGTGGATGGGAGATATACGGTTCACCTGAACTGCGCGTTTGCGGTGCATGAGCGTCACGCGCTAATTCAAAGGCACGATGAATTTTTTCTCGGGCCTCAGGTGAAAGATAAGCTAAACTTAGCGTCAGTGTTTGATATTGCTCATCGATCGAAGCCATTTATAACGTCATCATTTTATAAGCGACATCGAGCATTCGGTTCGAAAAACCCCACTCATTATCGTACCATGCCACCACTTTGACTAAGTTGCCGATGACTTTGGTTTGAGTCGCGTCAAAAATTGCCGAAGCAGGATTATGGTTGTAATCGATCGAGACCAAAGGCTCTACGTTATAGCCTAATAAACCTGCCGGATACAGTACTTGGGCTTTGAGCATGAGGGCGTTGACTTCCGTTACCGACGTCTCACGCTTGGCTAAAAACGTTAAATCGACCACTGAAACATTCATAGTAGGCACGCGCATGGCATAACCGTCTAATTTGCCTTTTAATTCGGGTAGAACTAAACCCAGAGCACTAGCAGCACCCGTTTTTGTAGGAATCATCGAGGTGGTAGCAGAGCGAGCTCGACGTAAATCGGGATGATTGCCATCGAGTAACATTTGATCATTGGTATAAGCATGAATCGTTGTCATCAAACCCGATTCAATGCCGAGGGTATCGTTTAAGGCTTTAGCAATAGGGGCTAAGCAATTGGTGGTGCATGATGCATTGGACACAACGCGATCGGTGGCTTTTAACATAGCCTCGTTAATGCCATAAACGATGGTCGCATCGGTATCGGTTCCTGGTGCTGAAATCAACACTTTTTTAGCGCCATGGTTAAGATGCGGCTGTACGGCTTCTTTGCTGATGAATTTCCCGGTACATTCAAAGACAATGTCGACTCCGTACGCTTCCCAGCGCAAAAGATTGGGATCGCGCTCAGAGAACATATGGATTTTTTGACCATTGACTTTCATATCGTCGCCATGGACTTCAACGGTGCCGTTAAATGGCCCATGGGTGCTATCGTATTTGAGTAAATGGACATTGGCTTCCAACGAACCGCTATCATTGATCGCGACAATTTGCATGTGCTTAAAATGTTCGCTTTCATACAAGGCGCGCATAATGTTACGGCCGATGCGGCCAAAGCCGTTAATACCTATCTTGATCATGGAAATCCTTAAAAAATAAAATGGGCACGAAGACCGGAAGCTATCTGTTTACCACATTTTAGCATTTTTTATGGATGAGCTAAATGCTCTTTAACTATAGGATACTGAAAAAATTCAGTTTACTTCGTATCACTGGTTTCATGGCGAACGGAACCTTGTAAATGGGAGAGATTGACAGGAAGCAATGAGCTAAATAAAGACGTGCCGATAGCATTGACAGAGGCTAAGAAATACTGATAAACACCATTAGGTGGGATAGTTTGCGTAACATCATCTTCATCACCATAAATAGCTTCAAAAATAGTACTCTCATGGTCAGTCGAAGAATTACGGTCAGTCGAAGGATTACGGTCAGTCGAAGAACTATGTGAAACATCATCAGAATAGGGCAAAAAATAATGATTGTTTTGTCCCGATATAGATCTAGCGTCAGAGTGATTTTTAGAGCGACCATTAAGATCAACTACAGGCTTATTCACACTGTTTTCTTCCAGTACTGTCGATAATATAGAGCGACATATCTCCGTAGCAGAGGAAGGATTAAAAGAAGAATCAGTATTAAAACTACAGTTAGAATCTTCACTTTTACTAAAATTACGCAAATCTACACTTGTATTTAAATAACGAGATTCAAAAGAATTTTTTCCGTTATTCAAGGGAGGAGCTATTTCGTTATTCAAGTGAGGAGCTATTTCGTTATTCAAGTGAGGAGCTATTTTTTTTTCAATGGACTTATACAAATAACTAAGCATGCCAAAGTTTTTCTTTGTATTGTTTAAATTTTTCCATGAAGATTTCGGTGCGATAATAGTCCGTAATATAAAAGCGACTAGGCTAAGCGGAGAAATCACCAGACCAATAAGAGCAGACACTGTGCTAACAAAATATAGCGCAATTTTTGGCGCTAGGTTTTTGGTTTCAGCCGCCTTAAATTTTAATAAACTAAAAGTGACAGCTGGGATGTCAACCGCCAATTGTAAAGCCATTTCAACATAACGTATACGATGACGAATTTTTTGCAGTACCGATTTAGCTTTAATAACTTTAAATAATTGTATAAAGTCAGTGTTATCAGAGATGGTCGTTGGTTCAATATCCCATGTGTTACACAAAGCACGGAAGTAAACTAAGTTAATAGCTTGACGTACACTTCTCATACTATACCTCAGCACTTTTTGATGTTGTTGTGTAAGTATTATAATTCTTTAAACTTAAGGAAAGCTTAAGAAATTATAATATTTGGTATCCATTCAGCACCTACGCGCGGGGAACCCGCGCTAGTGCAGGTTAAGGGGGAGAATCGCGG
>CANCKG010000036.1 GCA_947378515.1 Gammaproteobacteria bacterium
TGACCAACAAAGTGTACTTTATTTTGAAGTAGAAACAAGCTTGGCCGTCGAAGCATTAATCGGGGCTGATTTTACTATCGTTAAAAAACTCATTGCGGGCGATGTCTGTTATGGCTTATTGCAATTAATGACAAAGAAAAAGGCTTAACGCCGCTGTGTTGACGTTAAGCCTTTTTCTTTACTGCGGTGAAAAACTAGCCCAAATTGCTTTGGTCGACATCTTTCATGCTGAGTTTAACCCGGCCTTGACGATCGATTTCAGCGGCCAATACTCTGACCACTTGGCCTTCAGTCAGCACATCGGCGACGTTGGCGACGCGATCATTGGAAATTTGTGAAATATGCACCAAGCCATCTTTGCCAGGTAACACGTTAACAAAGGCACCAAATTCCATGATTTTAACAATTTTACCGACATAATGCTTACCGATTTCAATTTCGGCGATGATTTCGTTGATGCGTTGGAGCGCAGCTTCAGCCCCCGCCGTATCAACCGCAGCGATTTTCACTACGCCATCATCACTGATATCGATGCTAGTGCCAGTTTCTTCGGTAATAGAGCGAATGACGGAACCGCCTTTGCCGATGATGTCACGGATTTTTTCAGGATCGATTTTAATCGTCGTGATCCGTGGTGCATGCAGCGAAATATCCGATTTATTGGTACTCATGGCGTCATTCATGATACTCAAGATATGTAAGCGGCCAGCACGTGCTTGTGCTAATGCTACTTTCATGATTTCTTGGGTAATACCATCGATCTTGATATCCATTTGCAACGCGGTAATACCATGTGCGGTACCAGCCACTTTGAAATCCATATCGCCTAAATGATCTTCATCACCCAAGATATCGGACAGAATGGCAAAGCGTTCACCTTCTTTAATCAAACCCATGGCAATACCAGCAACGGGTGCTAATAACGGCACGCCGGCATCCATCATCGAAAGACTAGCACCACAGACGCTGGCCATCGAACTGGAACCATTGGATTCAGTGATTTCAGATACTACGCGCAAGACATAAGGAAATTCATTGATGTCGGGTAAGACGGCTTCAAGGGCGCGTTTGGCTAATTTACCATGGCCGATTTCACGCCGTTTTGGGCTGCCGACCATGCCGGTTTCACCGACTGAGTACGGCGGGAAGTTATAATGCAACATGAAGCTTTCGCGGCCTTCGCCTTCGATGGTATCTAAGACTTGAGAATCACGATCGGTACCGAGAGTCGTCACCACAATCGCTTGGGTTTCACCGCGGGTAAAGAGGGCAGAACCATGCGCACGCGGTAAAATACCGGTTTGAATGGTGATCGGTCGCACAGTCGTTAAGTCACGACCATCGATCCGTGGTTTGCCATCTAGAATATAGTTACGTACTAAATCGCTTTCTAATTGCTCGACGATACCCGCCACTGCATGTTTGCAGGTGCCATCGTTAAGTTCCGCAAAATGGTCTTGAGCGGTTTTGCGCATCGCACTTAAACGAGTGACACGTTCGGTTTTGTCACGTAATTGGTAAGCGGCAGTTAAATCCGTACTCACCACAGCCGTGACGCGCTCAATTAGCGTGGTGTCAGCAACAGGGGCTACCCAACCAATCGATGAAACACCACCGACTTCAGCGGCAAATTCATTGATCGCGTTGATCGCTACTTGCATTTGGGTATGACCAAAGATCACGGCATCAAGCATCACTTCTTCTGATAATGCGCTGGCTTCAGATTCCACCATTAACACCGCTTTATCCGTGCCGGCAATCACTAAGTCAAGATCAGAGGTTTCAAGCGTTTCAACCGAAGGGTTTAAAATGTATTGGCCTAAAGCATAACCGACACGAGCGGCTCCAATCGGTCCTTTGAATGGTAGATGGCAAATCGCTAAGGTGGCAGAAGCGCCAAGTAAAGCCACGATATCAGGGCTTACGTTGGGATCCAATGACATAACGGTGGCGACGATTTGTACTTCGTGATGAAAGCCATCGGCAAATAAGGGGCGTAAAGGGCGATCGATCAAGCGACAGATCAAAGTTTCGCGTTCATGCGGACGGCCTTCGCGCTTTAAAAAGCCACCGGGGATTTTACCTGCCGCATAGGTTTTTTCAATGTAATTGACGGTCAATGGCATGAAGTCGATGCCTTCTTTGGCGGTTTTAGCGCAAACGACCGTAACCAAGACGACTGTATCACCCATGGTGACTAATACCGCTCCTGTGGCTTGACGGGCGATGACGCCGGTTTCAAGCGTGACTTGATGGTCACCGTAAGTAAAGCTTTTGCGAACAGCTGCCATAGAATTATTTCCGAATAATTGGGGCCTAGGGCTTAAATTTAAAGATGAATTTAAGCCCTAGGCGGGGGATTAATACCGTAAGCCTAAACGCGCAATCAGTGTTAAATAACGTGGGTTGTCTTTACGTTTCAAATAGTCAAGTAATTTACGACGACGGTTAATCATGTGTTGCAAGCCGCGACGTGAATGTAAATCTTTTTTATGCACTTCAAAGTGACCGGTCAATTGTTTGATGTTAGCCGTTAATAGCGCGACTTGAACATCAGAAGACCCAGTGTCGCCTTCAGCAATTTGATAATCAATCACGATTTGATTTTTTACTTCAGTTGTTAATGCCATGAATAACCTCTAGATGAATGAATAAACGCTGTCAACCGCGATAATCCACTGGCATAGTGGGTTAATGCAGTCGCAACATCAATAATTATACAGGAAAAAGCGTATGAAAGCGCGTGTTTAAATGAAATGCGCTTGGTAGAGAGCAGTGAGCACGCTATACTAGCGGATTAGCCGTTCACCGAGTCTGCCATGAAACCCAGTTTATACCGTAAATTAGAATATCTTGATGAACGCTTCGAAGAATTAAAGCGCTTATTGAGTGATGCCAGCGTCATCAATGATGCGGCTCAATTTCGTGATTATTCCAAAGAATACGCTAGCCTTGAGCCTTTATCGCAATCTTATCAAGCCTATCAACGCACGATACGTGCCATTGATGATGCGGCGCTTATGATGAGTGATTCAGATCCTGAACTCAAAGAAATGGCCACAACCGAATGGCTGAATTTAAAGCAAAGTATCGAAACTATTGAAAGCGCCTTGCAAGTCCTCTTATTACCGCAAGATCCGAATGACAATAGTAATATTTTTATTGAAATTCGGGCAGCTGCCGGGGGCGATGAAGCGGCGATCTTTGCCGGCAATTTATTTCGGATGTATCAACGCTATGCCGATAATAAGGGTTGGCAAGTGGAATTAGTCAATGAAAGTTTTGGTGAACACGGCGGTTATAAATCGGTGGTGGCGCGCATTATCGGTACCGATGTGTATTCACATTTGAAATTTGAATCGGGTGCCCATCGCGTCCAACGCGTACCGGAAACCGAAGCCCAAGGCCGGGTGCATACCTCGACCTGCACGGTGGTGATCATGCCGGAAATCGATGAAATCGATAGCATCGATATCAATCCGGCCGATTTAAAGACTGATACCTTTAGAGCCTCAGGCGCCGGTGGTCAGCACGTGAATAAAACCGATTCAGCCATTCGCATCACCCATATTCCTACTGGGACGGTGGTGGAGTGCCAAGATGAACGTTCTCAACACAAGAATCGCGCCCGGGCCATGAGTTTATTAGCCGCGAAATTACTCGATCAACAACGCTCTAAACAACAACAAGAACAAGCGGATACCAGGCGTAGTTTAGTGGGTACAGGAGATCGCTCCGAACGGATTCGCACCTATAATTTCCCGCAAAGCCGGCTTACCGATCATCGGATTAATTTAACGCTGTATCGCTTAGAGCAAATTATGGCCGGGGCGGTGGATGAAGTGATCGATCCTTTAATTCGCGAATACCAAGCGGATTTATTGGCGGCGATGGGCGATTGATCGGTAGCGAAGCTGCTACTAAGATGTTGTAAGGGATGTTTCATCCAAATTCCTTAGCTGGTTTGAAACCCCGCCCTTCAGGGCGGTAGGAGTACCGTACCTCGGCCTACGCCTAAGGTTTCACAAGGTGCGGACTTGTTCGATTTGCACACCTCTTCCAAGTCTAAAACACTCCGGCCTAAAGGCCGGAGACTTTCTTGCTACCGCTCGCCATTCAAGATGCGAGGTTTGTGATTTAACGTGTGCCTATGGCGATGGGTATATATCTCTATTTTAGATATATACCCATCGCACCTTGAGATGCGATGGGTATAGCACGGTGCAGTTATTTACCAAAGTTCAAACGCCGATATGACCGATGTTCACCATGAAGCATTGCTGGAGTACAATGCTTCATGTAGGCTGGCGGCTAAGACACTGTTTTTTTAAGCCTAACACCGTTATTAAGGCAAAAAATAATTAAACGTGCCATCTTTTTTAAAGTCCATGCTAGATTTCTCGATTGGTAACCTAACTTTCCTGAGCCCGAGCCAATGAGAGATGAATTTTATGCATATCACGCATTTCCATAACGTCATTGCTCGTTAATGTCGGGTGTTGAGCAGGAGCTGAACCAATGCTATTCATCGTTTGGCTGGTCATACTAACTGGCGAATAATATTCGTCATGAATCTCCGGTTGATAACCATGCCCTAAAACGGGAATATCATAGGTATTGCATGGAATTTTCGGATTATTTTCGGCGCTGAGTATCGCTTCAGTTGTTTGCTCGAGAGCTTTAAAAATTGCTAGTAAATTCGGATGAGGTTCTGTGTAACGACTATCTTGATGCTTTGGTAAAACTTGACTTAATGTTAACCCTGCGGGATTTTTTTCTTGTAATAATGCTTGTACAAACGTTGCATCATCGTGTTGCTGTAAATAATTCAAAACGTTTAACATAGCGATGCTGACGATATCATTACTTGGATGTGCTGCCACTTGTACACCTTTAGAGCCGTTTTTAAAAATAATGTCACGACTGGCGAAATTAAATAGCTTCAATTGAGAAAATTCCAACAATAAAGTAGCTTTTTCTGATGTGCTTAAATCGTTATTATTCAATTGTAAAAAATGAATCATTTGTTGACTTAATAACTCTGCAGTTTCTTTATCTGATTTAAAAATACTGGCTTTGATCCCTGTCAAAGTCGTTAGGCATTCCGTTAGTTTTTGCGCAGTCATGGTGAATGTTCCTTATATACCCATCGCACCTCAAGGTGCGATGGGTATAAATTTAAAATAGAGCTATACCGCTCGTCATAGGCACATGTTAAATCGCTAACCTCGCATCTTGAATGGTGAGCGGTATAGATGCATGAGTGGTAAGGATAAATGTTTCAAGATAATTTGCGTGATTAAAGTCTAAATTACTAAAAGTGTAACTATTCACCACATTTTCACATATCTTGCGTAAATCTAAGCTGGTAGCTCCTGTTGTTCTGGGGGATTTTAAGGGGGCTTCGTGGAAACAGAAAAAGCACGCGCTTTTTCCCACAAAGCGCCAGCAAGAAAGTCTCCGGCCTTTAGGCCGGAGTGTTTTAGACTTGGAAGAGGTGTGCAAATCGAACAAGTCCGCACCTTGTGAAACCTTAGGCGTAGGCCGCGGTACGGTGCTCCTACCGCCCTGAAGGGCGGGGTTTCAAACCAGCTAAGAAATTTGGATGAACACGGATGTTTATGGCCGGGTTTGCTACCATAAGGCAGAAAAAGCCTTATGGTAGCAAAACCACGATCTTGTAAGTCAAAGCTTGAAATCCCTGCTTTGACTTACAAGTCCTGCCAAGAGCGTCATTGCTCTTGGCGTGTCGGTAAAAAATACAATGCATTTTTTACTCCTCACCCCCCCCCTTAACATGCACTGCGTACTGGTTTCCCGCGTAATGTGCTGAATAGTTACCTAACAGTGTATCTATTCAGCACATTTACTACATTTTACGTAGAAGCTTGCTAGTGGCTCCTTACGCGATGGGGGATTTTAAGGGGGAGAATCGCGATTCTCCCCCTTAACATGCACTGCGTGCGGGTTTCCCGCGCACAGTGCTGAATAGTTACCTAACAGCTAACAGTTTGTATTGATGCCATAAAGCACTTGCGATAGCTGCTGTGTGCCTTCATGTAAACTAAAATGCCATTCGATGAGGGTATTAATGCCGGTGGTATTTTTCTTGATATCGATAATTTGGCCGTGCCAAGCGGTTAGCCCGCTGACAATTTCTTGGGGTGAGGTGTCTTGATTAATATTCCATTGATATAAACCATATTGAGCAACATGGCGTGCGCTATAGTGGCCATCTAAGGCGACGAACCACAATTGATGGCGATATAATCCTGCTATTAAAGGTGGCTGTAATTCGGGCTTTAATGGCGTACTAAAATGCAAATATTGCTCGTAAGGATGATGCTCTACTTTGTCTAGGCGAATTAATTGCCAAGCATCAGGGTTAGTTACTAGCCATTGATCACCCGCATGAGCCAATGGCTGCGTGTTAACGCTAATACTGTGAGTGTCTTGTTGATGGATGAATTGGGTTTGATCGAGACGCACACTTTCGAGAAGGGTGCTGGGCGTTAATATTTTTTTAGCCCAATGGCTTTGTAAAATGGCTGGGATAGGTTCGGTGTTATATTGATACAGCTGTAGAGCTGGATGATTACTTAGCTCTTGCCACGCATTAGCGTCAGCTGGATAAGTTGCACTAAAGCCGGCGTTTTC
>CANCKG010000037.1 GCA_947378515.1 Gammaproteobacteria bacterium
TAATAAAAATCAGCTGAACTTAACGCCGCCTAAGCTAGAAAATGTTGAGCAACTAAATCCTCCACAGCTAAGTCAGTGTGAGAAAGATTGGATTAATAAGACTAAAAACGACTATATCATCCAAAATCTGGTGGGGTTTGCCACTGCCACTGCCATTGATTCCCCATTGATTGCTAGCCATATTACTCGAGAACTAGCTAAAGCCTCTGATTTTACGACGTTCATGATGAGTGAATTTGAAAAACCATCGGCCATAATAACGATTGGTACAACTATTCATTCGGGGTGCAATAAAATTATCGAAGACACGTTATTGCAAGCGAAAAATGCAGATCTTTCGGATCCTTATTTTATTTCAGAGTCTACGTATAAATTAGCTAAATTGTGGACGGCAGTTGAAGAACGGGGCTACCACTTAGACGTTATGGAAGCAAATGCAACGGTTGTGTTTACAGAAACGCCCAAACTTACCGGGATTACTGAAAACGATAAGTTAAGTCAGCAATATATTACAACTGCTTCGACTGGTTTTCGTAAGGCAAGCGAAACTTTTTTATTAGGAAGTAATACTTTGGTCAGTACTTATATTGTACCGTTGCAATTGACCGTGAATGCCGAGGCAACTTCTCAACAGGAGATGAAAAATTATCTGCAAGCGTTGCCTAAAGAGGTTGATTTTTTAATTAACACTGGTGCTAACTCTTTGGGTTTTACGCCGATTAAGTTAGTTGAAAAGGATAATGACGTCAGTATTGCCTTTAGTGCGAATGCAGTTTTTTCTGAAAGAGATGTCGATGACCCGGTTGATGTTAACGCTAGATGCGATCGAAAAAAAGTTTTTTCTAACAGTGACGAGCCCGATTTCACCTTGTGCTTTACGAAAAAACTTACTGATTCCTCCATGAAAAATGTTCGTTTTGTATTTGACGTGGCTGAAGTTGAGACATTTCCTAAGCTATTGAAAGAGGGTTTGCGTAATAACACCAGTCAAGGCGTGGCGTGGCAATTGACGCAAGCTGAAACAATAGTATCGCGGCAAAGCATTATTACTGCTTATTTCACTTCGCCTGAAGAAGTAATGTTATTAACCGCTGCCATTGCCGATTTTAAAGTAGATACTTGGTTAGGGCATCGGCAATCGATCGATACTTGTCGCATGCTGTATAAGGATGCCAGCGACGCTTTAAAGCAGTCTGGACTCAGTGTCAGCCAATGTGCAGCTTATGCACAATTGATGCGTGTTTGCCAAGATTTTATTAATCAAAAAGCCTATGTTAATCATATAACACCTTATAAAACAGACGATATGATTCGTCTGGCTGAAACTCAAGTTCAAGCTCAAGTTAAAGAGTTGCATAATCAATTATCGACTAATTTTGCCGATCAAGCTGCGCTTACACAATTTTTAGGAACTGATTTTGCGGGTCAAGCGATTATTGAAAAGTTTAAGACGTTATTGACTAAATGTGCTATTGATGAAGATCTGACCACGCGGCTGCACGCACGTATCGATTCTTTTGTGGCTTTAGCAATTCAAGAGCAAGAGAAACTCACAGTAGGTGAAGATATAGCATTAATGAGGGCGCTAATTCAACCTGAAGTCTTAGTGTTTGTTAATCAAAATCCAGCGATGATCGCAGTTCAAGCAGTTCAAGCAGTTCAAGCACAGAAAGTAAGTGATGCTGCTGAGTCTAGTCCTATCATTGAGGGTGCTTCAAGTGATCAAGTAGATGTAAAGAGAAAAGAAAGTACATCAGCAGATAATATTACTGACTTGCCTGGTGGGGTCTTTATTAGTCCTAGGGATATCGCTGGTTTAGCTACACACGCTGTTGATCCTGCTGTTGCTGTTGATCCTGCTGTTGCTGATGATTTGTATTACACTGCTATAAACGTGCGTTGTTCTTAGGTATTGAAGCCTCGTTCCTAGCAAGAAAGTCTCCGGCCTAAAGGCCGGAGACTTTCTTGCTAGCTGGGTTTGCCCATAAGGCAGAAAAAGCCTTATGGTAGCAAAATCGCGATCTTGTAAGTCAAAGCTTGGAATCCCTGCTTTGACTTACAAGTCCTGCCAAGAGCGTCATTGCTCTTGGCATTTGAGTAAAAAATGCAATGCATTTTTTACGCCTCACCCCCTTAACATGCACTGCGTACTGGTTTCCCGTGCACAGTGCTGAATAGCTACATACCGAACGCTGATGGGTAGACTATAAAGACCTGGACCTACGAGTATTTGCGAATTCAAATACCTCTTAGTCTTATGGGCGATAAGTGATCGCAGAATGTGTGGATTCTTGCGCTAAAAAATCCCGTAGTGGGTTTGGGTTTGTCATGCTTAAATTCAAATGCGAACATTGCTGACTGAAAAATTGTCGCGTATCGGTGATAGACATAAAAGTTTTAGGGTTGCCAATAATATGGCGAGGTAATAATTGCCATAAACGAACAGCGCACGTATCAGTTTCAAACGCTAAGCGCAAAGCGTTTTTATCTGTGTGTTCGCTTAGTTCTGCTTTCATTAATGTTTGATAGATAGTGATTAAAAAACGGTCGCACACCGTTAGCCATAGTTGATTTTCTGTTTCTGTTTCCACGGTTGAATCTGTTACGAGTACCCGTTTTTTTTTGCCCAGAGTTAAAAAACTCAAGTGTACTTCTACTGATAATAATAAATTTGGGGTTGTTTGCTCTGCGATAGTTAAGAAGGTGTCATCAAAACGGCGATAGTGTGCTACAGCTTCTTCGAGTGTTTTACTGTGGCCAATCGCATGAGCTGCACGCAAGCTAATATCATAAGCTGCTTTATAGCTGCCGTAAATCGCGGCTAAGCATAAAAGTGTTTCTTCTTGGGTAGTTAATTCTACCTTGATAATCAATTCACGATAATTATCAGTCGTTAGCCCCGTCAATTTTCGGTTAAGTATAATGCTGCGTAGGTACGTGCTGGCAATAAATTCCAGTGCATTGTTGGTGCATAATAAATCACTTTCTTGGCGATTATTTTGCTTAAATAAACTTTCTATTTGTTGATAAAAAATATTAGTGGATGGCTCACTATAATTTAACCGTTTATCAAGCTCTGCTGTGCTGAGCTTATTTAATTTAGCAATTAAGCTGGGCTTTTCTTGCTCGCTAAATTCCCCGCTGGGAAAGCCCTCACAGTAATTGCTGCGTTTAAAAATTTCTGCATTGATGACATCTTGCAAGTATTTATGAAAATACTTGCCATCGGGATGAAAAGCTAATTTAATTAAACTTACCGCTGACAAAGCGCTTATTTCAGCCGGCACAATTAAAGAGAAGCGACTAAAGTCTTGGTTTAATACTTTGTCGCGAAGTTGCGTTAAACTCGTCGGATCGGCAGAATAATGGGGGTTTTTTTGGGTGTTTAAGCTAATAAAATGCTGGTGAGCTCGATTCGCTATGACGGTGCGAGCCTGTTCAAAAGTACTGTTGAAAACAGTTAAGGCGTGCTCTTCGCTAGTTGATAAACGAAAAAAATTGGTATTGTTCAGGATGATATCTAAATGATCACGCAAAGGCATAAGGTTTAATTCCCGACAATTGCCAGAGCAGTATGGATATCAACCGCTACTAAGCGTGATACACCCGGTTCTTGCATGGTAACTCCCATCAATTGTTCGGCCATTTCCATGGCAACTTTATTGTGGGTGACCATGATAAATTGGGTCTTATCCGCCATTAAATTCACTAAGTGACAAAACCGCGCGACATTGGTGTCATCTAAGGGCGCATCGACTTCATCGAGCATGCAAAAAGGCGCGGGATTGATTTGAAAAATGGCGAAGACTAATGCTACCGCAGTTAAGGCTTTTTCGCCACCCGATAATAAATGAATGGTGCTATTGCGTTTGCCTGGCGGTTGGGCAAAGACGGCGACGCCAGTGCTTAATAAATCTTCTCCCGTCAATTCCAAATAGGCTTTACCACCAGCAAATACTTGGGGGAATAGTTTTTGAAAGTTTTGATTGACTTGCTCAAAGGTATCAGAAAAACGCGCCTTGGTTTCGCGATCGATGGTGCGAATCGCGTTTTCTAAAATCCCCATCGCTTCGACTAAATCATCGTGCTGGGTATCTAGGTAAGTTTTTCGGGCACTTTGTGTGGTAAATTCTTCGATTGCCGCCAGATTAACGAGTCCTAAACGGTGGATTTTTTGGGCGAGTTCATCTAGCTGATGTTGTAACGCACTTTCTTCACAATCCATCGGCAATTCGGTATCTAGGGTAGCGGCATTTAATTCAGCTTCTTGCATTTGTTCATGGATACTTTGTAAACGGCCAATCAGTGCTTCAGCGGCTAAGCGCGCATTTTCAACTGTCAAACGTTGGGCTTCGACTTGTTGTTCGAAGTCACGTCGTAATGATTCACTATGGCGAAATTGGTCTGCCAAAGTCTGCACGGCGATTTTTGCCGCGGTTAAGCTTTGCTCTTGACTGAAGCGTTGGTCGAGCAAAAGTTCTTGTTGTTGCTTAAATAAGGCAATGGGTTCGAGGACCTCAAGTTTAGTGGCCAATAAGCTGGCATTACGGTCGGTTAATTGCTGTAGTTGTTGCTCGATACGAGCTAATTGGTGTTCGAGGGCGTTTTTTTCTGATAAGTGCTTTTGCTGTTGTAAGTTTAACTGGTGCACTTGCTGTTGAATCGCTTGCCATTGACGGCGAACATGCTGCAATTGTTCGCGTTCATGATCACGATTTTGCAGTGCATCGGTCCGTTGTACAGTTAAATTTTCCAAATCCGTTAAAGCCGCTTGCCAAGTATCGCGCAATTGATCATGTGCCTGCAACAACTCAGTTGCATCCAGACTAGCTTGATGAATTTGGCTGTTGAGTTTTTGTAAGCGATCGGTGCATTGTTGTAATTTGGCCTGACGGATTTGTAAGATACTTTGCTGCTGATGCAATTGCTGACTGATGTGTTGCCACTGTTGTTGGTATTGTGGGCGTGCTTGTTCTAAGGCCGAAAGGGCTAATTCAGCGTTTGAGCAGTGTTGCTGAGCTTGCGTTAACTGGTCAGAGGCAGTCTCTAAATGGTCAATTTTAAGGTGTAATTGGCGTTGTCGTTCAAGTAGACCTTCTTCGGCATTCTCGCCCATTTGTAACAAACCCGCTTTTAAAATAAGGCCTTTGGCATTGATTAAGCTGATGGCAGGATCGATTTCTAGCGCATTTTCGGCAAATTGCTCGACTAAATAGACATTGGCCAATAAATTTAAAATAGCCGCCGGCCCTTTGACTTTGGTAACTAAGGGTATGCCATGGGAACAGGGTAGGGTGCTAAGATGGGTTAAGCAATGACGTTCTACTAACCACAGTGGGTTTTTAGCTTGCTGACTTAGTGCGGGTAATTTTTGATTAAGCTCTGTGACACATAACGCTTGTAACCACGGGCCAAGAATCGTTTCAACAGCTTTTTCAAAGCCCGGCTCGACGTCAAGCTCTTTAATCAGCGTTGAACTAACATCGATAGCAAGTGCTTTCAGCGTTTCTATCTTAAAGCCGGTTGAACGCTTAAGTACGGAGGCTTGAAAGGTTTCAAGCGCTTTGATTTCTGCTTGTTGACTACTGACTTGTTGATGCCACTGATTAACGTTTGTGCGCGTGTGTGATACAGTTTGGCGGGCCGTTTCGATCGCTCGTTGGTTAGCGTCTAACGCACTTTGCGCGTGGTATTGCTGTTCTTCTAGCAGGATCAACGTGTCATCAGCTTGCTGGGTTTGTAAATCAGCTAACGTCACGTTAAGTTGACCCTGTTCGGTTTCAGATCGTTGTTGTTGCGCGACTATTTGTTGATGCTGGTGTTCGAGTTTTTGCAATTCATGTTGTTTTTGTTGAGCGAGTTGACTGGCAGCCACTAATTGTTGATTTAATTGATCCCAGCTAGCCTGGACACTATGGTTTTGTTGTTCGGCTGTTGTTAACTGATCTGTCAATAATTCGAGGCTTAGGGATTGTTCGGTCAATTGCGGTTCGAGGGTAGTGATTTCCGAGCATAGTACAGTCAAGCGCGCTTGATCACGCAGTTGCAATTCTTGAGTAGTGATTAATTGTTTATTTAAAATACGTAAATCATCGTGTATTTGTGCATCACGTTGTTCGGCATGGTGAATGCTTTGTTCTATTCGAGCGATAGCGGCGCCTTGCTCCATGTATTGTTGCTGAAGGGTGGTTAATTCATGTTGCGCTGTTTCTTGCTGATCGAGGCGTGCGCTGTGGTTAGCGTCTAACAAAGACACTTGCGTCTGTAAACCACTCAGCCGATCTTGTTCTTGGTCGATATGCTGTTGTTTAGCGAGTAATTCTTGCTTTAATAAGCGCCTGCGAAGCGTTAGTAAGTGGGCTTTTAAAATGCGCTCGTCGTTTTTTAAACATTTAAAGCGCGTCGCGGCGATCGCTTGGCGATCTAAATGAGCGATTTGTTTGGCCAGTTCATCGCGAATATCGTTTAAACGCGCTAAATTATCCCGGGTGTGGCTCAAACGATTTTCTGTTTCTTTACGGCGTTCTTTGTATTTGGAAATCCCCGCGGCTTCTTCTAAAAAGATCCGCAATTCATCGGGTTTGGCTTCAATTAACCGCGAAATCGTGCCTTGTTCAATGATCGAATACCTGCGA
>CANCKG010000038.1 GCA_947378515.1 Gammaproteobacteria bacterium
ACAGATGACATCACGCGACGTATCGCCATCACCAATGACGACGATACGCTTACCACGCGGATCCATCTCACCCAAGGTGTCGTGAATCATTTGTTCTTTAGCAGCCAGAGTCATAGGCTGTTGTTGCAAGCGCCAGGCGATGTTATTCATTGCCTGTAAAAAAGGTAGCGCTTGAATTATTTTTGCCGCCCCTTTGTCTGAACGCAGGTTAAGCACTTCAGGAGCAAGCACCCGAGGCTCTCCAGAACCGGTGCACAGGGCGACAAACTCATTTTCATCAGTTTTATCGGTAATAAAATTTTTGTCACCACTTTTTTTATCCACAATAAAATAATTACCGGTTTCTTTATCAAATCCCACTTTACTGGTCAGATGCAATTTAAGGCCCATCGCTTCAAGCATCGTAAAATGGTCTCGCACATAGGCTTTGTCGAATTTTTGGGCAGGAATACCATGGCTGAGCAAGCCACCTGGCACCTCACTTTGTTCATACAGGGTGACAGCAAAACCGTCTTGCAGCGCTCGAAAAGCTATTTGCATCGCAGCAGGACCTGAACCCACCACCACCAGTGATTTTGTTAACTGCACCGTTGGCCTTTTAAAGGCGGGCTTAAAAGCAGCCATTACTTCTAGGTACTGGTTGTACTTACATTGACTTGCTTCAGGCGTGCCTGGAAAGTAACTGGCTATTTGCTCTGCATTTAAGGCTGTGCCATCAAACCATTGCATGGCACGCGCCACTACCGCTAAATGGAATTCATTGCGTTTGATTTGAACGGGTTCTCCGCGTAGCTTACCATCGCGTTTAGGATCTGCTTCACCAAACAGCGGGATGTTTTCGGTACAAGCATCTTGACAAGGGGCTGGACAGACCAGGCCGGTATAAATAAAAAACGGTGATTTGGCTTTTTGCCACTCAAACGCTTCACGTAAAATAAGCCAATGCGCGGCAGTCCATTCGGCAAAAGGTGTTTTATCGAGTTTTTGTAGCGTCTTATTGATAGTATTGATCGACTTACCGCCGGGACAACCACTCTTAGCCCCTTCTCCGCCAGAACACGCTTGGGCACCGCAGCCAGAACAGCTCTGACCATCGTGACGGAGTTGTTCGATTGAGGCGGCAAGCAGCGCTTCGACACCTTTACTAAACGCTACCTCTGGTAAAGCGTGCGAATTTTTTCCTTGGTGTTTCACATTAAGTGTGATTGACGCTGACGGCTGGCTATTTTTCTGCGGTTTAGTGGTTTTAAGGGTGGGGCTGATGGTTAACTGTTGCATTAACGAAATCGGCACGCCCAAATTTTCCGCTTCAAAAGGCGTAAACACTTTTAAACACGCGATTAATGCTTTTAAAGTCGTGGTTCGTGTATAGGGAAATAATAGCCGCTGGTGTTGTAAGAGATGCTGATACAATTGTCGCCATTGGGCGATAACTTCTGGCGACAGGCTCGCTTTAGCCGCGATGGCTTGACTCGCTAAGCGCATGCATTTGTTGACTAACCACGATTCCATACCAATGCTTAAAGGGCATTGGCGTTTAATATACGTGTCGACAATCGCCGACAATTCTGTCAACGTCGCTTTGGCATCCATCGCTGTGGGAATCAATATCTTAAAATGGTCGAATTGGTGTTCAAAGTCGGCTATTAACGTTTGCGCTTTGATTGATCCGGTAGCTGCCACATGTTCTTGTAACAGGGTCAGTATCGCGTCTTTATAAACCTGTTGTTCTGCCATATTCACGACTCGCACCGCATCAGCCGGCTGATGTTGGTGGCAAGGATCATAGTCAAAGATAATGCCACCCATCGCATGGCTAGCAAATCCTGCACCGACATTATGCAAGACCATCACTGTACCAGAAGTCATAAAAACACACGCTAAATCGCCGACACTTTCAACCACCGCGGTGCCCCCTTTCAGCAAATTAGCAAAATTATGACCGACACCACCATTGATAAACGCTTTACCACCGCTGGCACCATAAAGCATGGCATTACCGGCTAAGGTATTTTGCTCGGCTAGATAATCGGCACTTTGATTAGCGGTAATCAACGCTATCACACCCCCCGTTTGACTTTTTGCACAACCATCTTGGACCGGGCCACCATGAGAAATTTCCACGCCTTTGGGCAACACAAAACCCAGACTTTGTCCCGCATTCCCTCTGGTTGTGAGTTTGATTGTGGCACGTGGGTTGGCGCGTAAATAAGCCGAAAATTCACCCGCTATCCGTGCGCCAAACGAATGATGTTGAGTCGTTAAGCTAATGGCTTCTTCATGGGGGAGTTCAAAGGTATCCGAGGCTCGGGTATCGTCGGAAAAATACGCTTTGATGCGTTCGATCAGCGCATCTTCCATCGGGCTGTTCAACGCTTCACGACACGTTTTATCAGCACAGGCTAACGCGACGGGATCAGGGACTAACTGACTGTCAGGAGTTAATAACAGCGACCAATCATACGCTGTGGCAATTTTTGGATCGAGCACCGTTAACAAGTCACGCTGACCCCGTAATTGATCCAGCGAGCTAAAGCCTAAGTCTGTTAGCAACTGCTGGATGGCACTCGCCATATTGACAAAATAACGTTCCGTCTCGATGACTTCGCCTTTGAAAAGTTCGCCATCGGTCGCAATGCCCGGCGAGCAGGATTTGTTGCAATTGCGTAACATTTTGCAACCTGCCGTCACCATCGTCATGGTACCAAATTCAAATAAATCCGCACCGACTATTGCCGCGGTTAAGACATCGATCGCGGTTTTAAAGCCCCCACTGGCGCGTAATTGAACACGACTACGCAATTGCACATTGACTAAGGCATTGTGGACGGCGGCTAGACCAATTTCTGAAGGTAAGCCGGCATGTTTAATGCTGGATTTCTGCGCCGCGGCCGTGCCACCCGAATTGCCGGCAATATTGATGATATCAGCGCCGGCTTTGGCGACACCAATGGCAATGGTAGCGATGCCTTCTGAAGATACTAATTTAACTGCGACTTTGACACGGGGATTGACTTTTTTAATATCTTTAATCAATTGGTCTAAATCTTCGATCGAATAAATATCTTCGTGCGGCGGCGGACTGGTTAAGCCTAAGCCTGGCAAACCACCGCGCTGCGCGGCAAATTGGACTGACACTTTGAGCCCCGGTAATTCACCGCCTTCACCGGGTTTAGCACCTTGACCGACTTTAATTTCGATTTCTCGCGCCACCATGATTTGCTGGGCGCTAACACCAAAACGCCCTGAAGCGATCTGTTTAACCGTCGTCGATGTTAAGATCGCACCGATGTCTTCAGGCGATTCGCCGCCTTCACCCGAATTAGAATTCGCACCGATAGCATTCATCGCTTGAGTGATGTTTTTATGCGCTTGTGGCGTCAATGCCCCTTGGCTCATGCCACCGGAATAAAACAAGCGCCGAATCTCACGTTGCGACTGTACTTCAGTCATCACGCATTTATTTGCCAACGCCCTTGCTTTAGCAAAATCGATACCGAGATAATCTTTTAAGGCAGTGGGATGATTTCGCTTGTAGGCTTCAAGAGCGATCATGAGCGCTGTAAAATTTTTCGATGGCTTAAACTGTGCTAAATAGTCGGTCGGATAAAAGCCATTCACTTTGCGTGTCGGATCCAGAAAACCATGGGCACCATCCAATGCCGCTCTTTGCTCAAGACTTAAAAACTGCGCATACTCAGGTCGATCAAGGTTCACCAGCAAGCGATCGAGTTGTTGAAGCGCAGCGTACGCATTTTCAGCCTGATTCCAATCACTCAGCGCGTCAATCACTGCATGACCAAAACCATGATCGATCCCGTCTTTTTCAGGCATGTAATAACCGGACAGTGGCAAACAACTAAACGGGTGTTGTTGATTGTAAGCTTGTTGATGAAGCCTCAGGCTATGGGCCCAAATATCTGCTAATTGTCGACCACCTAAGGGTGAATAAACCCCGCTAAAGAAATCCGCTAATGCACCTGTTTTAAAATCCACACCGAGGGCAGCCATAAATTTACCGTCGATGTAATTATTGACATCCGTAATACCCATTTTCCCCATGGTTTTTAATAAAGCTTTTTCTAAACCCGTGCGGTAATCGTCTTCTGTCGGGCCATCGCCTTCAATGACCGACGCGCTGAGCATTTTTTCATATGCGCCACGAGGATAAACAGCCGATGCACCAAACGCGAGCAAGGCAGCGGTTTGATGCGGGCCAGTAATTTGATAAGAATCAGCGACCAATGAAGTGCTGTGCAGTAAGTTATTTTTTGTTAATGCCTCACACGTTGCTCTGATTGCCACTAAATCGGGAAGTGCGATGCGATGAGGCCCAATGGCTTTATCACTTAAAATAATAACGCCAATGCCGCTCTTGGCAGCAGCCAGGACTTGATCGATGAGGTGTTGCAAAGCAGCATTCCTATCACCGAGGGCAGAATCAAAGCAAATATCAATGGTGATGCACCTTTCTTTTGACAGCGCACGCATAGACGCCAATTGCCCTGTCGTTAAGATAGGAGACGCCAAAGGGATACCCGGTTGTTGTGAAGGTAAATAGTGCTTTGCTCCCAAAACGACTTGCAACGAAAACTTAGTACTTTTTTTGATCGAATCGATAGGCGGAGCAGACACTTGCGCAAATAATTGGTGAAAAAAATACGACACATGCGGTGGCATCACATTGCCATGAAGTGGGTCGGTATCATCACCCATTGCCGCCATTTCTTCGGCACGGTTATTGGCCATCGTTAGCACTTGATCTTCTGCTTCTTTATTCCAACCTACGGAAGCCAAGACGCGATTTAATTCAACACGCGAGCGTTTTTTGGTAGCGCTAAGCGCGCTTTGTGGCACAGGCACCAGGGGCGTGATGAGCGCTTCGAATTGTTGTTGGAAAAACGTTTGAGAATCTCGTTCGCCGAGTAGTTTTGCCATTTCACGGCTACGAATTTGGGCCGCGACGCGCGCGAGTATCCCGACTGTCCGTAAGATAGTGCCTTCGGGAGTACTCATGATCAAGCCTCCCGCTTCTAACTGATCACGTTTCTTTACCGTCCAACCCGGTTTGTTAAAATAATCATCAGACGCGACATGCAATTGTTGATTGCCATCGGGATCTTCTACCCAACAAACACGAGCCGGCCTTAAGCCCAGATTATCGAGTTTCGCGATCACTCCACCCCCCACGACTAATGCCGGGCCATTATAGGGTTTACGGTCCAAAGCGAAGCGTTTGAGCAGCGCGTTAATTTCAGGTGTATACGCTACATTGACATCAGGCGGTAACAACCGGACAAAGGCTTCCTCTAAAGAAATAGTAAACATCGCCATCTGATTGGCTAAATCGGCATCGAGTTGCATGGAATCAGACATAGCTGGGCAAGGCTCCACGCCTTTAAAAGCCAAATTGTGCAATTGCGCTACCATATCGGTAGCATTGGCTTGCTTGCTATTAAATTCGCCATTATGCGCAATCCATTTACCCGGTTGAGCAAGCCACCACTGGGGCTGAGTATTGGTGGCAAAACGGGCGTGAGTCATCACGGCGAAAGCGCTAAAATCAGGCTCACGAAGATCTTTAAAAAAGGCGCGTAAACCCTTGGCTGGAATCATGCCTTTGTAGGTGATTATTTTGCTGCTTTGCGACACCACTTCAATAATCAGCGGTTTTTTTTGCAACTGTTTTTGGTGCCGCGCGGTTTCAATAATAGCAAACAACGCGCGTTGCACGGATTGTTCAAAGTGTTCTGGCGCCAATAGTTCAAGCATTGCTGGATCTTGGCGGATAATGGCTTGCCACAGACTGGGCATTTTTTTATAGGCATTCTCTGAAAGTGCGCTGATGTCGAGGTCTTGACCTGCCACTAAATGACGCCATCCTGCCACGATTAACCCTTGTGCAGCGAGTTCAGTAACAATCCATTTTTGTGCCTGATCAATATCCGCTGCTTTTTGTGGTAAAAAATAGTGCCCGATGGCATAGTGATCTTTGGATAAATGTTGTAGCTGCTCGCTAGCACCAAATACACCTTCATGGATTTTTCGTTGCCAAAAATCTATCGCTAAACCCACACAGCTGATGCCAGCACCGTCATTTTCTTGCGTAACAAGATTAGTACCCGAACGATAGTTGAAGTTCCCTAAAACAGTCAGACCATCTTCTACTAAGTCATGGGTGGCTTGGTGATTGATATTGGTGATTAAACCGACACCGCAAGCATCATGGTCATTTTTTTCGAACTCAGGAGCGTAATCTTTGGGCTTGGTCATATTATCCTTAAAAAAACAGTGGCAATCGTTGTCGAAATCAGCAGAGATTAATTATGATTTTTTAATACACAAACACCCGATAATAAGCGTTAAAAGTTCATTATTATCAAGTAGTTAGCGTGTTGACGCGTAAGCATCTTACAGGAACAAAGATTGACTATGCAAGCATTCTTCATCTTCATCAGCAATTCTCGGTGAAAACCCGATATAACCCGTATTGCTATCAGTTTTAATAGTCAAAAGTCGTATCTATTCAGCACCTACGCGCGGGGAACCCGCGCTAGTGCAGGTTAA
>CANCKG010000039.1 GCA_947378515.1 Gammaproteobacteria bacterium
GGTTGTACTGCCTAATGGTACCGGTAAAACGGTTCGTGTCGCTGTATTCACGCAAGGTGCTAATGTTGAATTAGCGCTTGCAGCTGGCGCCGATGTCGTTGGTTTTGATGATTTAGCAGCCAGCATGAAAGCCGGTGACTTGAATTACGATGTGGTGATAGCTAGTCCAGATGCGATGCGAATTGTCGGTCAATTAGGTACGATCTTAGGCCCACGCGGTTTAATGCCGAATCCTAAAGTCGGTACGGTGAGTGCTGATGTGGCCGGTGCGGTAAAAAATGCCAAATCGGGTCAAGTGCGTTATCGCAGTGATAAAGCCGGTGTCGTCCATGTGACTTTGGGCCGTGCAACCTTTACTGAACAGCAATTGCAGGAAAATTTAGCCGCATTTATTGCTGACTTGCGTCGTGTTAAGCCAGCGACGTCTAAAGGCATTTACGTTAAAAAAGTTTCGATTTCCAGCACCATGGGTCCTGGTTTGACAGTGGATCAATCGACGGTAAATATGTAATTTTAGCTATTCACAGGGCTTGCTAAACTATAATGGCACTGTGCTATGAGTAAACCTTAGGCGATGAGGTGATTCTTAAGAGGAGAGAGTCGCGATTCTCTCCTCTTAAGCGCAAGTGCGGGTCTCCTGCGCGTAAGGTTTTAAATAGATAGCATAAATTTTCGCGGCTAGTTCCGGACTGAATCATTTATGGTTAAGTGCGGGACTAAATGTCGAAGACCGCTGGTATGTTAAGAATCTTTAATATTTAAACTTCCAGCGCAGACGATTCAATCTTTATGGGGATTGGATCAACCGCTTATCTCTCACGAGTTAAGCCAAGAGGCGTGATGTTTTGTCACGTGATTATTAACCATTATTGACATTGAGAAATGTGAATAAAGGCAGGAGTTAACTGTGGCACTTACTCGAGTAACAAAAGAAGCCATTGTGGCTGAAGTATCTGTTGTTGCGTCGAAGGCTATCTCAGCGGTGGTTGCACTAAACCATGGTTTGAGTGCTGGTGAAATGACGGAGTTACGTGTTAATGCTCGAAAATTAGGCGTTTTTTTAAAAGTCGTACCAAATAATTTGCTCAAACGAGCTGTTGCTGGTAGTGAATTTGAATGCTTACAAGAGACATTAATCGGACCGACCATCATCGCTTTTTCAAAAGGCGAACCCGGTTCAGCTGGTCGTTTGATTCGTGATTTTGTTAAAACACACCCTAAAATGGGCGTAAAAGCAATTGCGATCGGCGCCAAAGTCTTTGATGCACAACAATTAGAAATGCTCGCTTCCTTACCAAGCAGAGATGAAGCCTTAGCTTCGTTGATGTCGGTCATGAATGCACCGATTGGTAAATTGGTTCGCACATTGCCAGAAACCTATACCAAAATGGTAAGAGTCGTTGCAGCAGTGCGCGATTTGAAACAAGCAGCCTAATAACCCTCGTTAACATTAATTAGTGGAGTTTTACCTACATGAGCATTTCAAAACAAGATATTTTACAAGCTGTAAGCGATATGAGCGTAATGGATGTTGTTGAATTAGTAAAAATGATGGAAGATAAATTTGGTGTGTCGGCTGCCGCCGCTGTTGCTGTTGCTGCTCCTGCCGCTGCTGCTGCTGTTGTTGAAGAGCAAACTGAATTTGAAGTGTTCTTAAAAGCTATCGGCGAAAATAAAGTTAATGTCATCAAAGCTGTTCGTGCTTTAACTGGTCTTGGTTTGAAAGAAGCCAAAGATTTAGTGGAAAGCGCACCTGCTTCTATTAAAGCGGGTGTTGCTAAAGATGAAGCGGCTAAAATCAAGAAAGATATTGAAGAAGCTGGCGGAACTGCAGAAGTTAAGTAAAATCAAAGGACTTGAGATTCGTCTCAAGTCCTTATTGTGTCTCTGGCTTCAGTTTGATTGAAGCTTTCGTTGGTTCCTAATGATCGGTACTGCACCAACGCGTGAAAATACTATCTCTGAATTTGTTTAAGCTGAAAAGACCATGGTTCTTTTCGGCCTTTTGCCGTCTTTTTTTTACGTACGTTACGCGCGGAAACCCGCACGTAGGTACTAAATAGATAGTCCTGATAAAATTATCCTGATAACAGTTGTAGCAATTAAACGTAGTAAAAAGTACAACAGAATTGTGCTTTTGTAAAACTGAAAATGATTCACCCTGAGGTATTAGTAGGGTTTTATAGGTAGGTTTTTCAGCAGGACTGAAAAACTGATTTTTGCGGTGTTTGATTGAATTGCGCTATTTTAAGTGCAATGTACTTTCATCTGCCAGGTCAACTTAAACTGGAGCGGCTATGGAAAAGATTTATCTTCATCCTGAAAAAAAGCGCATACGTGTAGATTTTAGTAATCGTGGCGATGTCATGGAATTGCCAAATTTACTGGCTATTCAAAAAAATTCTTATAAGAAATTTCTTCAAGCAGAAATAGCGCCAAAAAACCGTGAAAAAGTCGGCCTTGAAGCTGTTTTTCAATCTGTTTTCCCGATCGTTAGTTATTCAGGTAATGCTGCTTTAGATTATGTCGATTATAAATTGGGTGTGCCGCCTTATTCTGTTGAAGAATGCTTGGTATCCGGCATTACCTTTGCCGCACCCTTGCGCGTTAAAACTCGGTTAGTGATTTACGACAAAGATGCCCCAGCCAATGCGAAATCCATCAAAGATGTGAAAGAACAAGATGTCTACATGGGTGAAGTGCCGCTTATGACTGATCGTGGTTCTTTTGTGATCAATGGTACCGAACGGGTCGTGGTATCACAATTACATCGGTCGCCAGGCGTATTTTTTGAGCATGATAAAGGTAAAACGCATTCATCTGGTAAATTATTGTATTCGGGTCGGATTATTCCTTACCGTGGTTCATGGTTAGATTTTGAATTTGATGCTAAAGACTGTGTTTTTGCACGAATCGATAAACGCCGTAAATTACCAGCGACTATCATTTTACGCGCCATTGGTTTTAATAATGAACAAATGTTGGCGATGTTCTATGATTTCAATACCTACCATTTAAAAGGCGATGAAATCTACTTGGATCTGGTGCCTGAACGTTTACGTGGTGAAATTGCCGCTTTTGATATTAAATATCAAGATGGCACGATGTTGGTTGAGCGTGGCCGTCGGATTTCGATGCGCAATGTCAAGCAAATGGAAAAAGCTCAGCTTAAATCCCTGCATGTGCCGCTAGATTATCTCTATGGCCGGGTAACGGCTAAAGATATTATCGATACTGAAACTGGTGAAATATTAGTCGCAGCTAATACCGAAGTGACACCAGAACTGTATAAAAAATTGCAAAAAGCCAATATTAAAGTTATCGACACACTGCATACCAATGATTTGGATTGTGGACCGTTTATTTCAGATACCTTGAAACTGGATCCAACTACGGTTCAATTAGAAGCATTGATTGAATTGTATCGTATGATGCGTCCCGGTGAGCCGCCGACCAAAGAAGCTGCTGAACAATTATTTAAAAGTTTGTTTTTTTCAGCCGATCGCTATGATTTATCGGCCGTCGGTCGGATGAAATTGAATCGTCGGGTGGGTCGTACTGAAGTGGAAGGCCCTGGTATTTTGACTGAAGACGATATCGTACAAGTATTAAAACTATTAGTCGATATTCGTAACGGCAAAGGCATCATCGATGATATCGATCATTTGGGTAATCGTCGGGTGCGTTCGGTCGGTGAAATGACTGAAAATCAATACCGCATTGGTTTAGTACGGGTTGAACGGGCGGTGCGTGAACGCTTAAGCATGGCTGAATCCGAAGGCTTGATGCCACAAGATTTGATGAATGCTAAACCCATTGCCGCAGCAATCAAAGAATTTTTTGGTTCCAGCCAATTATCACAATTTATGGATCAAGTGAATCCGCTGTCGGAAATCACTCATAAACGTCGAGTATCTGCGCTAGGACCAGGTGGTTTGACACGTGAACGCGCCGGCTTTGAAGTACGCGATGTGCATCCAACGCATTATGGTCGGGTTTGCCCGATTGAAACGCCAGAAGGACCCAACATCGGCTTGATCAATTCTTTGGCGACCTATGCGCGAACCAATGATTATGGCTTTTTAGAAAGTCCTTATCGCAAAGTAGTCAATGGCCATGCCACGCAAGAATTAGTCTATCTGTCCGCCATTGAAGAAGGTGAATTTCCCATTGCCCAGGCCAATGCCGAATTAGATGCTGACGGTCGCTTGACAGAAACTTTGGTGCCGTGTCGGTTCAAAGGTGAATTTGCTTACAGTTCTGCCGATAAAATTAAATTCATGGATGTATCGCCGAAACAAGTGGTATCGGTGGCAGCATCTTTAGTACCGTTCTTAGAACACGATGATGCGAATCGTGCCTTGATGGGTTCGAATATGCAACGTCAAGCGGTCCCCACCTTGCGTGCTGAAAAGCCGCTGGTCGGTACTGGTATGGAACGGGTAGTTGCCCGCGATTCGGGCGCGACAGCGATTGCCCGCCGTGGTGGTATCGTCGATTCGATCGATGCTAGCCGAATTGTGATTCGTGCCAGTGGTGATGAAGTGCGCGCCGGTGAAACGGGTGTTGATATTTATAACCTCACCAAATACACCCGTTCAAACCAAAACACTTGCGTTAATCAACAACCTTTGGTGAAGCCAGGTGATTTAATTAACAAAGGTGATTTGATTGCCGATGGCCCATCGACTGACATGGGTGAATTGGCATTGGGCCAAAACATGCTGGTGGCCTTTATGCCCTGGAATGGTTATAACTTCGAAGATTCGATTCTTATTTCAGAACGTGTCGTTTCGGAAGATCGTTATACCACCATTCATATCGAAGAATTATTGTGTGTGGCGCGTGATACCAAACTCGGACCTGAAGAAATATCCTCGGATATTCCCAATGTCAGCGAAAATGCCTTAGCGAAACTCGATGAAGCTGGGATTATTCACGTCGGCGCTGAAGTTAAAGCTGGCGATGTATTAGTCGGCAAAGTGACCCCGAAAGGCGAGACGCAATTGACGCCGGAAGAAAAACTATTACGGGCAATTTTTGGTGAAAAAGCCTCTGATGTTAAAGATTCGTCCTTGCGAGTCCCAGCTGGCATGAATGGGACCGTCATCGATGTCAAGGTCTTTACGCGCGATGGTGTCACCAAAGATAAGCGGGCGTTAACGATTGAACATGCTGAAATCGAACGGATCAAAAAAGATTTGCGCGATGAATTGCGGATTCGTGAAAGCGATCTCTATTCGCGCGTTCATAAATTATTGGTTGGCAAAGTCGCCGCCGGTGGTCCAAATAAATTGAAGTCAGGAACCACGATCAGTGACGATTACCTTAGTGAATTGAGTCATGACAAATGGTTTGAATTACGCTTGAAAGACGATGCAGCACAGCAAGAATTGGAATTATTTGCCATTCAAGCGAAACAATTACATAAAGATTTGGATGATCGCTTAGAGAATCAACGTAAAAAAATCGTTCAAGGCGATGATTTAGCACCTGGCGTGTTGAAAATTGTCAAAGTCTATGTTGCGGTGAAACGTAAAATTCAACCGGGCGATAAAATGGCCGGTCGCCATGGTAATAAAGGGGTGGTATCGATGATCGTGCCGGTCGAAGATATGCCCTTTAGAGCCGATGGTACCCCCGTCGATATCGTGTTAAATCCACTGGGCGTGCCATCACGGATGAATGTCGGTCAGATTCTTGAAACACATTTGGGTTGGGCTGCCAAAGGGCTCGGTCTTAAAATTGGTAAAATGCTCGACGCCCGTGATTCAACGGCCAACATTCAAGCATTATTAGAAAAAATCTATAACCACGATGATCGTAAACGGGTTAATTTTGCCGATTTTGATGAAGCTGAAGTGCTGACGTTGGCCAATAATCTACGCGGTGGTGTGCCCATGGGTACGCCGGTATTTGATGGCGCTTCTGAAGATATGATCAAAAGCATGTTAACGCTGGCTGATCTACCTGCTAGTGGTCAGACTATCTTGTACGATGGCAGAACCGGCGATCAATTTGCCCGTCCTGTGACAATCGGTTACATGTATATGTTAAAACTGAATCACTTGGTTGATGACAAAATGCATGCGCGGTCAACCGGTTCTTACAGCCTTGTGACCCAACAGCCACTAGGTGGTAAAGCACAATTCGGTGGTCAGCGTTTCGGTGAAATGGAAGTATGGGCGCTACAAGCTTACGGTGCTGCTTATACCTTGCAAGAAATGTTGACCGTCAAATCGGATGATGTGACCGGACGCACGAGAATGTATAAAAACATTGTCGATAATAATCAACATATGGATGCCGGAATGCCGGAATCATTCAATGTGTTGGTGAAAGAAATTCGCGCGCTGGCGATCGACATCGATTTAGATAACGATTAATTTACTGTAGGGGTGTCCCGCAGCTAAATTCATCCGTGAATTTAGCTGCGGGACACCCAGTGGTACCAAAAAATTAGGAGTGATGATTATGGCTCATGCCAACATGCCCAACAACTTATTCACCAGCCTTGATGATGAATTCAATGGTATTAAAATTGGCTTAGCATCGCCAGAATTGA
>CANCKG010000040.1 GCA_947378515.1 Gammaproteobacteria bacterium
AAGAACGCTTATCGTCACGCGAATGTGCTGCTTTTGTCGGTGGAGTAATTAAAGATGCTTTTAGTTTGTGGCTCAATAAAAATGTTGCTCAAGGCGAACAACTCGCCCAATTAACCATCGATAATGCGCAACGGCGTTTAAAAACCGCCAAGAAAATTGAACGCAAACGCATCACCAGTGGGCCCGCATTGCCTGGCAAACTCGCCGATTGTTCAGCATCCGATCCATCCAGAACGGAATTATTTTTAGTTGAAGGCGATTCAGCCGGTGGGTCGGCCAAGCAGGCGCGTGATCGCGAAATTCAAGCCGTGATGCCTTTACGTGGGAAAATTTTAAATTCGTGGGAAGTGGATTCCAGTCAAGTATTGAGTTCGCAAGAAATTCACGATATTGCGGTCGCCATTGGCGTCGATCCCGGGGTCGATGATTTATCGGGTTTGCGTTATGGCAAAGTGTGTATTTTAGCCGATGCTGACTCCGATGGTTTGCATATCGCGACATTGCTGTGTGCATTATTCGTCAAACATTTTAAACACTTGGTGCGATCTGGACATGTGTTTGTCGCGATGCCACCTCTGTACCGGATCGATTGTGGTAAAGAAGTATTTTACGCCCTCGATGAAGCCGAAAAACAAGGCATTCTCGATCGCTTGTCGGCTGAAAAACGTCCCGGCAAAGTCAATGTGCAGCGTTTCAAAGGCTTAGGTGAAATGAATCCACTGCAACTCCGTGAAACCACTATGGCCCAAGATACCCGGCGGATGTTGCAATTAAATTTCAATGAATCGGCAGAATCATTGGATTTACTCGATATGATGCTCGCTAAAAAACGCTCTGGCGATCGCAAATCGTGGTTAGAAAGCAAAGGTAATTTGATCGAAGTTTAACGGTGTTTTCGCAGAGGTCGATCAAATGAAATACGCCAAAATACCGCCAACGCCTAAGCCTAAACCATAAAAAATATGCACCGATAGCACTCGAAAAAATACTAAGTAGGGTGTTGGTGACTGAGAGCCAAAGATGCCGATACCCATCGATGGTAATTGAATTAAATATGGGAAAACCGCGAGAATTACCCCAAAGACGATGCCATTAATTAAGTGTGGGGTCATTTTTAAGCCATAGTGGATGAGTAACATATAAGCGCTGGTAAATTTGAGGCCAATGAGATAATGACCGAGTAAGCCAATGAAAAATTCATTGTGCATAGCGGGAACTTGGCTCATAGTGGTGGTGTAAAATTGTCCTTGACTGAGCATGCCAAGCCACCGGCCGGTCATACTCCAATTGGGTAATGCACTGTTAGTGAGATACGAAAACAGATAGACCCAACTATCGGCGAATAGAATCGCTAAGCTACTGATGATGAAAAATTGTATCGCTAAGCGCGGCAAATGTTTGCAATGGTGGATGTGCATAATCGGTCCATGATTAAATATATACCCATCGCACCTTAAGGTGCGATGGGTATATATTTAAAATAGAGCTATACTGCTCGCCATAGGCACACGTTAAATCATTAACCTCGTATCTTGAATGGCGAGCGGTATAGTTACGTCAGCGCTAAATCCTTCATAAAGTCTTAAACATAATCAAGTAAGCTGAACTCAAGTGTTTTATGTTAAATTTATGGTAACCATTCAGCACCTACGCGCGGGGAATCTGCACTAGCGCGTAATGAGCCACTGGCGTAGATTTACGCGAGAAATAGGAAAATGTGGTGAATGGATACGAATTTATTAACAAATATAATACCTATGAAAAATAATAATTTTTCAATTTTATATTAACCTAGGAAAATATTATGGCTGGTGGAGCTGAAAGTGGAATTGCTTGTGGAATAACGTGTACCGGTGCTGTAGGTGGTTTTATTGGTGGTGTGTTGATTCTTAATTATTTAGTATTGCCGGCTTTTGAATCCATAAAAGGGATGTCTCATCAAAATGCGCAATTAGCAACGGCAGGCATAGGTATTTTTGGTGAAATGGAAGCGGCTATTGGCGGTGGTATTTTAGCAGCAATGGCTGTTGCAGCAGTGGTTGGTTGTTGTGCTGGAGCCGTTTATTGTTGTGGTAGTGCTGTCGATAGTGCTAGAAATGCCCGTGAAAATATAACTCAGCTTGAAATGACAGATGTGGATACCATTAGAAACCTGGAATCAGGCAGTAACGCAATCACAGTAGATCCTAACTACGCTTAGTTGTAAGGCAGCATGTTTAAACTCTTTAGTCGTTTAGGTTAAAGAGTTGTATCTATTCAGCACATTTACTACATTTTACGTAGAAGCTTGCTAGTGGCTCCTTACGCGATGGGGGATTTTAAGGGGGGAGAATCGCGATTCGCCCCCCTTAACATGCACTGCGTGCGGGTTTCCCGCGCACAGTGCTGAATAGATACAAAGAGTTTAAATAATTTGGACTTTGAATCCTTTTTTTAGCATCATAGCTTATACTAAGCCATTGTTTATTATTGAATAATGGGGTTAGCTACCATGCCCATGACGCCTACGAAATTAAAGGAAATCATTGTTGCTTATGATCAAAAAGAGTCGTCTAATGTTGATCCGCAGGGGATTCAGTTACTTAAATTGTTTTATGAACAACATCAGTTGTTATTAAGTTTGGATGCTGCTCAGGAATGGGCTTTATTGCAGTGTTTTTCTGGCCCCGCCGTTGAGCAGGATCATAGTGTTACTTTTGCTTATCTTGCCTGTATCAAAGAGGTTTGCGCTGAACCAGTAGATATTGAGCCATGGTGTTGGTGGCAAGCGATCAATACCTTACAGTTAAATCAGTTATTTCATTTAAAAAATTTTGCTGCGATCAAAAGTCATATCGATAGTGAAGGTGTGCTTGACGCCATTGCTAAATTGCAAACCGTTAAATGCTGTGATCAAATTCATTTAGAGCTCATGTTAAATCATGTTGACACCAACGCTATCACCCTAGCGCTGTGTCAATTAGCCGAAGCGGGTCTGTTGAATGATGATACACGCATCGCTTTAAAAAATCATTCGAAACCACTGGCATTGGCTACATCATTTAAACTATTGGCAGAAGTTAACCTTAATAATCCTATCAATCAAGGGCAATTAAAAGATGTCAATAATGCTTGGTATATTGCTTTTGTCCTCGATTTTCTAAAGCAAGCTGAGCTACTGAATCAAACGGTATTCGAGCGTTTATTTTTGCCACAGCATGCTTGGTTGCTGAGTAGTGAAGCGCGATTAACGGTGTGGTATCCATTAACGGAAGCTGATTTTTCTGAGCAGCAACTGGATGATTTGCTGATCTGTTCTGAGGCCGAAGATCCCATAACGGCTGCGGCTGACTATGTGGCTCAATGGAATCCGCTTGAAACAGCGCTGGAAGAAAATTTACTCCGCATCAATGATTCTGAAAGCACCCACACCGCCAGTGTCCATAAAACCTCTTCTGAATCAGCTGTTAAATTATATAACCGTTATGGTATCTCGTTAACTGCCCAAGCGTTGGCTGCCGAACGTAACCAAGCCTTATTATGGATCATCAGTCATTATGATGACGATGAAAAAAATCAAGCGGCGTTGCGAGGAATGCTTTATGTAACAGAGAGTACGATAAAGTATTGTGATCCGATGTCAAACGTGTCTTTAAACACATTAATTGCGCTCGTTTGGTTAGCGATTCACGATGAACAATGCCGCATCGGAGCGCTTGATGATGCATTAATGCTATTTTTAGAAGGCTTTTATGAAATTGAACGTGGTAATAATTTGTCGGTTGATGGGGTCGATAATGGCGCTGAGCGTGATGAACGAATTTGTGAAGCCGGTGCTTTCAATAAATTGGTGGAAAAATTGCAAGGCATTCATCCGGATTGTGACATTTATTTCATAACAAATCAAACAGCGAGTTTTAAATTACCCATAGTCGTTAAAGAAGAATTACAACGTTATTTGGCGATCAAAGCGTCGTCACATTCTTATCAGGCCGCAATCGATTTCACCGATCTTGTTAATACCATTGAACGGGATGGCTTAAGTCAAATTTGGCCTGTGCTTGAACCATTAATCCGGACGCGCATGTTTGAAGAATTTCATAGTCTTTATAAAAGTATCGATGATCCGAAATTCAATGCTTTTATTCAAGCGGGTAAAGACAGTGAGCCCGGTGCTTTCACCCACTTGCAAAAACCTTTGCAACAGTCTAAAGGCTATCACGCTTATTGCGGTGAAGCCTTGCGATCGTTGAGTTTTTTTAAACCCCGTCGGTGCCTGGCGGCAATAACCCCCGCACTTCGCTCTGACTTGTCTCTACGGCGTTAATTTAAGGATGGTTTATGTTAAGGAATCAAGCAGCGCCACTGACAGCTATCACGATGAGTCTGAGTGCGCTATCTCCACCGACCTGGCGGTTTTTTTCCAAGATGCCGAGTGCGTTAATGCGATTTTCACTGTTGCCGCTGCTCACGATTAAAGAGCAAGCATTGAGTGCGCAGCTGTCCAAAGATTTTTCGCGTCAAGTAGTGTTGGCGAATCGTGATATCCCCTTGATTCAACAAGGTTCGGCTTTGTTGGAAGCACAGTGGCAACGCATCGGTTTAAATGCCGAACAGTTGCGTTTATTACGGCAACCTTATGGCTTGTTAATCCTTGGTGAAGGTTTGATTTCACTGGAGCAAGTGCTGGCTATCGATCATCCAAAATTAGTGTTATTGACGACATCTTTGGGTGCCCAAGCGTTAAGGGCTAACACGCTAGCGTTTAACCAAATTCAATGCTGGGACGAAGTGATTTTATTGGTCAAAATCGGCGATAGTGTCGCTTATCATCATCGCTTAGGGACTTTTAATGCCTTAGCCGCTTTTTTAATGAAGTACCCTGAACACGCTGAAGCACTCTTGCAACGCCTTAAAGTCAATGATTTATTACTGAGCGATGCCTTGGTTGATGTGTATTGGTTGGAAGCCCTCGCTAAAAAAAATCTTGTGGTGGCAGAGCAATTGTTGACTACGGTTTATCTCTGTGATGCCGCTTTTACTCGCTTATTGGCCAGCGTGTACATTCTTAAAGAATTGGTGCAAACCTTTCCGACGTGGCACGACAAATTGCTGCAACGGTTATTAACGAAAGATCACGAGTTTGAACGGTTGATTGGGGTTGCCGCAGATCTGATTCAATTAGCCGAAGATATGCCAAGCTATGCCGTTCCGTTGATTGATTTTGTGCTGGCTAATCCTCAGCAATGTCATCGCTTATTAATTAATCATTATGCCTTTGTGCAAGTGGCACGTTTTTTTAAAACAGCCACCGATCTGTTGGTGGATAGGGCGCTGACGTTTGATTTGTTCGAGGTTTTTTTTGCTTATAATGATGATTTGATTAATGTGATCGAACAAATTCCTTCCCAAGCTGAAAAAGTAGTGCGCTATGTATTAGCCCATCCTGCTGATTTTCAACGGTTGATTCTCTATCATCATGAATTGATCAGTACTGCGAAATCCTGTCCAGCAATGGCGAATGCGTTAATTGATTATGTGGTGGCTGACAGTGACACATTTGATCGCTTGATCACCAGTAAACACAAGGTGGCTGAATGCTTGATGCAATTCCCGAATCATGAGTCAGTGATTTTCGACGCGTGGTTTCGTCAAGATGATACTCATAAATTAAGCTGCTCACCTTAGAAATAATTCCATTGCATCATTGGCGAAACATTGCCCTAATGCGGTTAAGGCAAAGCCTGTGGCGTCATAGTGTAATAAACGTTGCGCTTTTTCAGTGTTCAAAATGGGCATTAAGGTATCGCGCGATAAAAAACTCGTGGATTCAAATACTTCAAAAGGAATGCTTTGCTTTAAACGCAAGGCGTTGAGCATGAATTCAAAAGGAATGTTTTCTGACTTTAAAATCTCATGGTGCGTTTTTAAAGCTTTATTTCGATCCAAATAATCTTTGGGTTGCTTGAGTTTGGCATAACGGTGAATCGTTTGGCTAGCCATATCACTGATTTTTGAATGGGCACCAGCACCGATGCCCAAGTAATCACCGAAACTCCAATAATTGACATTGTGTGTCGCTTGATTATTCGGCTGGCTAAAAGCCGAGATTTCATAATGGTCAAAACCATGGCCTTTTAAGAGTGCCCAGCCCGTTTCCTGCATGTCATGCAGGAAATCATCGCTCGGTAACACCGGGGGTTTTTTGTAAAACACCGTATTGGGTTCAAGTGTCAATTGATACCATGACAAATGTTTAGGTTTAAAACTCAAGGCTAGCTCTAAATCTTGTAAGGCTTCAGGAATAGTTTGCTGACTCAAACCATGCATTAAATCGATATTGAGATTATCAAAGCCAGCGCTATAAGCACTGGCAATCGCGCGCTTAGCTGCTTCCCCATCGTGAATGCGACCTAAGTTTTTTAAATGAGCTTCATTAAAACTTTGCACGCCAATTGATAAACGATTGACGCCCGCCTCACGGTAACCGCGAAAACGTGCTTCATCGACCGTGCCGGGATTGGCTTCCATGGTAATTTCAATGTCACCGGCAAAAGGAAGGCG
>CANCKG010000041.1 GCA_947378515.1 Gammaproteobacteria bacterium
GATATTCGTTGGTTAGGTTCAGGCCCGCGTTGTGGCTTAGGCGAATTGATTTTGCCAGAAAATGAACCTGGATCATCGATCATGCCAGGTAAAGTCAACCCAACCCAATGCGAAGCTTTAACCATGGTGTGCACCCAAGTCTATGGCAATGATGCCGCGATCAGCATGGCGGGTTCCCAAGGCAATTTTGAACTCAATGTCTATAAACCGGTGATTATTTTTAACTTCATCCATTCGGTGAATTTATTGAGCGATAGTTGTTTGGCATTCACTGAATTTTGCATCGAAGGTTTAGCCGCCGATGAAACAGTGATCGCGCGCTATGTGAGTGAATCTTTGATGTTGGTGACGGCATTAAGCCCGCACATTGGCTATGATAAATCAGCCGCCATTGCCCATAAAGCCTATGTCGAGCATTTAACCTTGAAGCAAGCAGGAATTGCCTTGAATCATTTAACGGCCGAACAATTTGATGCCTGGGTCGAGCCAAAAAACATGGTCGGCGCAGGTTAAACTCCTGTGTGGCCGAATCCACCTTCCCCACGCAGGGATGTGGAAAATTCGGTCACTTGTTCAAACTCGATTTGAATAACGGGTACCACGATCAATTGGGCAATCCGATCGCCGGGTTTAACTTCATACGCAGTTTGACTGCGATTCCAGCAAGAAATTTGTAATTCGCCTTGGTAATCGCTGTCAATCAAGCCAATACTATTGCCTAAAATAATGCCAAAACGATGCCCTAAGCCAGAGCGTGGTAAAATCATCGCTGCTAAACGTGGATCATCTAAATGAATGGCAATCCCAGTCGGAATCAACTGGGTACTGTCAGGCAATAAAATCAACGGTTGTTCGATACAGGCTTGTAAATCTAAGCCGGCAGAACCGCTCGTCGCATAACTTGGCAAGGGATAGTGCGTGCCGATTAAAGGGTTGATGATTTTTACTTGTAAACGTGGGCGCATAATGTTTTCCCTCTAAATGAATCTTAGCATTCTAATCGGTTTAACCATGAGCTTACTAGTACAAAAATTTGGCGGCACTTCGGTTGGTAGCTTAGAGCGTATTCAAGCGATCGCTCGCAAAATTGCTATCAGCTATCAAACAGGTGAGTCGTTAGTCATCGTCGTGTCGGCCATGAGTGGTGAAACCGATCGCTTGTTACGCTTAGCTTACCAAATATCCGCTAATCCACAAGCGCGAACATTGGCCAGTTTGATCACCCAAGGTGAGCAGACCACGATTAATGCCTTAGCCTTGTGTTTGCACCAATTAAGTATTCCCGCGTTAAGTCTAACCGGTACGCAAGCAGGGATCATCACCGATGCGTGTTATTTAAATGCCCGCATTGACACGATTCACTCAGAGACAATAAAGCGTGCTTTAGCGCAAAAAAAAGTCGTTATTGTTGCAGGCTTTCAAGGTGTCACGCCTACCGGTGATATTACAGCTTTAGGTCGTGGCGGTTCAGATACCACGGCTGTCGCCTTAAGTGCGGTGTTGCAAGCCCGTGAGTGCCAAATTTACACCGATGTCGCGGGTATTTATAGCGCCGACCCACGCTTAGTGGCTAAAGCGTATCATTTACCTCAAATTGCTTTACCACTTATGTTAGAATTAGCGAGCCTCGGCGCTAAAGTATTACAGTTAAGAGCGGTCGAACTCGCGGGAAAATACCGCGTGCCATTGCGCGTGTTATCCAGTTTTCATGAAGGAGTAGGAACATTGATTGACTATGCCACGGAAAGCGCACTCGAAAGTCCCGTGGTGGTTGGCTTAACGCATAAAACAAGCTTGGTTCAGTGCCATTTAAGCTTAATCGCTCCAAGTCACATCGCCAGTCTTTTACAGACATTTGCCAGTCACGCTATTTGTGTAGAGCACGTAAGCCAGCACGGAACTTGTTTGACCCTCTACATGGCTGAAAGTAGCTTAAACTTAATGACGAAATTGTGTGACCAAGCCTGCCAAAATGGCCAATTACTTGCTTGGCATAGCGTTACGGGCCTCGCACGCTTAGCCTTGGTGGGTCAAGGTGTGCGCTCGCAACTAACTATTATGCAGCAGTTTTTTACTGTTTTAGAAACGCAAAATTTAGTATGGCACGATTTTTATAGTTCAGAATTAGCGTTATCGATCTTATTGCCCGAAGAATTGTTAGCACCAACCGCTCAAGCGTTACACCAAGCATTTTTTGAAAATCAATCCATTGTAACGCATCCCTCTTAAACACAAGAGGCTTGGTTTCCCGCACGGTGCGTGCTAAATGGTTACCATTTATTTAGCCTCTTAAGGCTTCCTTAAGCTTAGGTGGGTTATTCTAAGCGCCATAAGCATTATTTAGTACCGCGGACTCATACAAGGTGTCACACAAATATAAAGTGTGGCAGGTAATCGTAATTTTAAGGAGAGCAATGCCATGTTAATTTTAACCCGCCGTATCGGCGAAACACTCATCATCGGTGACGATGTCACCATTACCGTCCTAGGTGTGAAAGGTAATCAAGTCCGTCTAGGTATTAATGCACCAAAAGATGTTTCGGTGCATCGTGAAGAAATTTATCAACGCATTCAGTTAGAAAAACAAAAACCGACGGATGAAATGGTGACTGTTTAACCACATCGTCACCCCGCGCTTATATTCATCTCTGAATTTAAGCGCGGGGCCCAGTTACAAAGTCATAATTTTTCGATCTGTAATTGCTCACCCTTCAAATAAATTTGTACGGGACCTTGTAGCCGATATTGCTGTAAATCATCATGCAGCCAATAATGGCCGGCAATCGATACTAATTCCGCTTCCAATTGATGACAAAAAATGCGCGCGGCACTATTGCCCTGAGCACCAGCTAACACTCGGCCACGCAGAGGACCGTAGACGTGAATATTGCCATCGGCTAATAATTCAGCTCCAGGGCTAACCGGTGCTAATACCACTAAATCGCCATTTTTAGCATAAATTTGCTGGCCTGAACGAACCGGACTGGTAATGACTTTGGTCATTTCATTGGTGCTCGTATTAAGCGTTGCCTCTAGCGTCCCCAGCTCTTTTACGATTTCAATTGGCGGCACCGGCTTGTCTTCTTTACTTAAGACGCGTTCGCTACTCTGCGCACCGACGCTTTTATTTGCCATCGCTTCTGGTAAAATTGCAAAACCGGCAAGACGAGCTTCGGCTTGAAAGCTAGGGCTGGCATGCCGCAAACCGACAATGACTAATTGATGGCATTCAACGATCGCCTTTAAAGCGACAAAATCAACGTGGGTTGTCGCTTTGGCTAAACGTTGTAAGTCAATGATCACCGGCGCACTCATAAAAAATTTAGGCGCTTGTTGGCGTAATTTAGCTAACTGTTCATCTAACGCAGCTAAGTCATTATCGAGTAACATGAGTGTCGTTAGTGTGTATAAACTAGCTTTCAATTGAAAACATTGCTGCTTCTTAAGATTTTCTGAGTTCATGAGGCCAATTAATCAGTATGAGAAGTTACAATATTAGCATATACAACCCAAAACAAAGGTGAAAGTGTGGATAAAATTTGGTTGAAAAATTATCAGCAAGGTGTTTCTTACGAAATTAATCCAGACAGTTATGCCTCAATTCCGGAAGTTTTTGACTTAAGTTGCCAAAATTACCCTAAAAAAATAGCATATACCAATTTGGGTGAAGATTTAAGTTATCAAAAATTACACCGTCATGCTAATAACGTCGCTAGTTTCTTACAAAACGACTGCGGTGTTAAAAAAGGCGATCGAGTTGGCATCATGATGCCTAATAGTATGCAATACCCCATTTGCATGTTCGGAGCGCTCAAAATTGGTGCGATCATCGTTAATTTTAATCCACTGTACACCGCTGATGAAGTCGGTCATCAAATAAGTGATTCCGGTATTAAAGTGATGATTGTGATGACAAATTTTGCTGCTGTGGTGCAAGAATCGCTCAAAACCACGGCTGTTGAACACATCATCGTCACGGGACTCGGTGATTTTATGCCGTGGTGGAAAGCCCTGGCGATGAATTTTATTTTAAAGTACGTTAAAAAAATAGTTAAACCCTGGCATATTGTCGGCGCTAAATTGCTGTCTCATGCGCTAGCTAAAGGGGCTAAAAAAGCTTTTCACCCCGTTTCGATCAGCAGCAGTGATGTCGCGTACTTGCAATATACGGGCGGCACCACGGGGGTTGCCAAAGGCGCTATGCTGACGCATCGCAATATGATCGCTAATATGGAACAAGCCAATGCGTGGTTAAAGCCGGTACTCACCAGCAATCAAGAATTTGTTGTCACAGCGCTACCGCTGTACCATATTTTTTCGCTGTTAGCCAATTGCTTGTTATTCATGAAGTTAGGTGCCCGCAATTTACTGATTACGAATCCTCGTGATATTCCAGGCTTCATCGGTGAATTGGCGAAATATCCTTTTACCGCGATCACGGGTGTTAATACATTATTTAATGCGTTGCTCAATAATTCCAACTTTGTTTCATTGGATTTTTCGCATTTGCGTTTAACCTTAGGTGGTGGCATGGCAGTTCAACGGTCGGTCGCTGAACGCTGGGAAAATATTACCCATAATCCCTTGTTGGAAGCCTATGGCTTGACGGAATCTTCGCCGGCGGTGTGCATCAATCCCATGAATCTTAAGCATTTTAATGGCAGCATCGGTTTACCGATTCCGTCAACTGAAGTTTCTATTCGCGATGAAGAAGGTATAGAAGTCTTGCTTGGTGAACGAGGTGAACTATGGGTAAAGGGACCGCAAGTGATGAAAGGTTATTGGAACCGACCCGAAGATACTGCTAAAGTATTGACCGAAGATGGTTGGTTAAAAACAGGTGATATTGCCATGGTCGATGATCATGGCTTTGTTCATATCGTCGATCGCGTCAAAGACATGATCATCGTTTCGGGTTTTAATGTCTATCCGAATGAAATCGAAGATGTACTCGCTTTTCATCCTGGCGTCAAGGAAGTTGCAGTCATTGGTATTCCCTCGAATGTGTCGGGTGAAACGGTCAAAGCCTTTATTGTCCCCAAAGATGACGTCGTACTCACCAAAGCCGATATTATGGGTTTTAGCCGCGAACATTTAACAGGTTACAAATTGCCGAGGCAAGTTGAATTTCGGGATAGTTTGCCAAAAAGTCCAGTTGGAAAGATACTTAGAAGGGTATTGCGACAAGAAGAATTAGCTAAGATCAATGAAAAACAAGTACAAAAAAGCGCTCTTAAAAGCGCTTGATGTATATGTGGTACCGAGGGTCGGAATCGAACCGACACGATGTCGCCATCACCAGATTTTGAGTCTGGCGCGTCTACCAGTTTCGCCACCCCGGCACAACAAGCGCGAACTATAGCAAACTTATGCCGTTGCTGCAAATTTTTTATAGAGTTAAGCCGAGACCGCGGGTTTCTCGCGCGTAGGTGCTGAATGGATACTAAAAAAGTGGATAATGACTTACAATCAGTCACTCACTGTTTGCATTTTAAGAGAAAAAATGCAATTTATACCGCTCGCCATTCAAGATGCGAGGTTAGTGATTTAATGTGGTAACTATGGCGAGCGGTATAGCTCTATTTTAAATATATACCCATCGCACCTTCCGGTGCGCTGGGTATATTAGTAAGCTTATGACATCAGCCGCTTATGCAAATCATTAAAGTTTATGCTGCCGAGTGCAGCTTGCTCAATCGCAAATTTCCAGCCTTGAATTGCCGCTGGCAAACGCGTGAATTGATCGAACAACTCATCTCACCCTTATTAGAGCGAGATGAGGCGACGTTTATGCATCAAAAATTAACCGATGGTTTGCGCGCCAAAGCCAAGCTGCAATTGAATGATTTGCTACACTTAATTGAAGTTGATAAACGGCAAAACTTATTTCGGGTCGTCATTGCGATCCGCATTTTTCGAGACTGTTTTGCAGACGAACTGACCGATATGAGTGATAATGGCGGCAGTGGTGGGCAAAAGAACCGTGTTACTCCGCGGTTTGGAAAATTTTGATAAACCCTATAATGACTTTTAGTAGATAACGCTATAGTTCGCGTCTTTGACGTTCGCCGGCAAAAAGCAGTGCTTTTTGAATTTTCGGCTCACCCATAAAGACCCGCCCCTACAGCTGGTTTTAACAACAATAGGCTCTCATGACATCTTCTACCCCGTTTAAAGCTTGGCTTATTTGGTCCTTAAGTGCGTTATTTTATTTTTACGAATTTGCTCTGCAATCTTCACCCAGCGTGATGGTGCCAGAATTAATGCGCGATTTTCACGTTGATGGCACGCAATTAGGTAATCTTTCAGCGTTTTACTTTTATGCTTATGCCTTGATGCAAATTCCGGTTGGGTTATTGTTAGATCGCTTTGGCCCTCGGTTATTATTAACGCTAGCGTGCTTCATCTGCGCAATTGGTGCCTTTGGCTTTTCGCAAACGCATACGTTGGACTACGCTGAATTAGCTCGTTTCTTGATGGGTCTTGGTTCTTCTTTTGCCGTGGTGAGTTCCTTAAAGTTAGCGTCTTTAT
>CANCKG010000042.1 GCA_947378515.1 Gammaproteobacteria bacterium
GATGGCGTTTGTGAGCCGGCTTTATCATTTTTGAGACGGTGCTTTCACGCAACTGAGTCATAGCGCCATGATTGCCACCAACGCCGCGCTTGGCAATGACTTCGGCCTTTTTATTGTGTTGATAGGTGATAACGCTGCCGCCGCCATCGGTATGCTGACCGATCACGCCAAAATAGCCGAGTTCGTGATCAGGCTGCCACGTTAGGGTGAGTAGTGGATTTTGACAACTCAGTAGAAAGCTATCGCGCCCGTACGTTAAGGTCCGCACGATGCCGGTGGGTGTTTTGATTGTCAGTGGATTATTGCGACTGTCAAAGTCGATTTGCCAGGCATTGTCGGCAGCATCTAGGTGTTGATCTTGCTGATCCAACTCGTTAAATGTATAGGTGTGAATTAAGGCTTGGCCGTTATTGCGCGTGACATCATCATTGGGAATGGTGTAGCGAATCACCTTATTACGCTGATTATACGCACTGTTAAAAACAGCATTATTAGCCAGCGTCTGACTTAAGCGCCGGCCAAAGCCATCCAAGTTGAACCGTGCTTCGATCGTGCCATCGCCTAAGAGATGCACTAATCGATCGCCCGCGGCATTTAAGACATAGGCATCGAGATTGCCCGCCGGCAGTAGGGTGCCAAAAAATAATCCGCGAAGATCATATAGGCGTTGGGTGCTTGCTCTAAAATTCGCATTGACCGTCCCATCGGCCGCTTGAATACTGAACGTAGGCCCGGTTTCCGTTAACAGCTGATCGCTTAAGCTAAAGCTTCGGTCATACAGAGCCCCACTGGCTTGTATTTCTGAAACGGCATTGCCCCGCACATCGCGAGTGTAATCGATGTGTCGCAAGCTAGGATCGGGCGGCAGTAAACTTTGATCGACACTCGAATAAAGGCTTGATCCGAGGCTTAAACTTAAGAGCAGAGGGGCGGTTTTAGCACCCCCTTCAAAAATATACGGGTAATTGCCCGCTGGGAAACCGGTTACATCAACGACGATGGCACGGGTAGTTACCGATAAGGCGACTTTATCTTTCCAGGTTGCTAAATGATCGGCACTGACATCTAAATAACTTAAGGTAGGCGGGGCTTGATACGTTTGGCTTAAGCCGCGCAGCCATGCGATACGAACTGGTGGGCATCCCCAGGTGATGATTAAGGTCGGATCCAAATCAACATCGAGTGCTGTTAATTCTTCTTGTTTGGCCAGTAGTCGATGACCCGCCGGCTTGGCGATATCGACGGCGTGCCATGATTCGTCGCTATCGGCCGGCGCATCGACCCAGCCCTCGGGTAGCTGATCGCGATGCGTCGGCACGGTTGTCTTCTCGACGTTGCCACGACGGCCATGCAACACATGGGTTACTTCATGATCTTGACTGCCGCTTGGCACGACCCGTTGATAGAGCATTAGCGAATCATCATCCACCTTGAGTTGAATGTCGCAGTCTTTAATTTCTTTGACCGCGGCTGATAGGTGAATGTTGGCGTTAAGGCTATGACCGTTGGGATCCGTTACCGGGATGGTGGGGGCAGCAGGATCGATGACAAAGCGTTCTTCTTGTAGCGTATCATTTTGATCCAGGTAGCTTACGCGCAGTAACACGGTCGATAGTTGATAGTCTTTCGGTAGGGAGTCCCACACGTTTAATTGACCGTATTGATTCAACGTCATTAATTGGCTTAATGCGGGGATTTCACGCGCCAGAGGAACGCTTGGAGCAAGGGCGGTATTGAGGATAAACGCTAGACTCACATTGAGCGTAACCCCAGAGCGGGTAATGGCTTGGGCGCTATAGGTGCCGGACACTAGGCTCGCTAAATTAACCCAATATTGATCTTGATCAGGCTCAAGTGGAAAAGTGCCGATGGTTCTTGACTCTTGTAATAGCGTCACCTGGGCTAAGTCATTCACTCCGGCTAAGTAGAGTTTATGATCCTCTACGATACGCGTAACGACACGTTGATTATTTTGAATGGCACTGACAACGCCGACGCTCCCCGTCGTTTGGTAGAGAATCGGCGCGTGTGATATTGGCGGCGCTCCGGTGGGTGCTTTGAGCGAATAATCGATGCGATACGTATAGATGTCGGTCGCGAGGGAACTCACATCGACCGTACAGCGACCATGCGTATCTTGAAGAATCGGTAACGGGTGAATGATCAGCGGATCGACCCAGCAGCTAAACGCCATCTCGACATTCGAGGCGATCGGAATGAACCACGACAGCGTGGCAGGTTGTGTGCTGGATGACATTTGCACGGGAATGTTAGTAATGGTCGCTCTTAGGCTGGGTGTGGCGCGTGGTAAAATCGTGCGCAACAATCGGCTATTTTCATCGCGTAAAGACAGGGTTATTTCAATGTCATCATAATGACTCGCGGCATTGTTGATTAAGGGAATCACTTGCTCATAGGTGAGTGATTTGACATCCGTTTGTTGCGCGACAATTTCAGCCGTTACATTGGCGCGTAAATCATGCAGCAACACCGTCGGGACTTTATTTTCATTGCTTTTCCAGGTGCGGCCACTGTTATCTTGCAGCCGATAAAGTGGCCAAGTCGCATTATCGGGACCCGCTAGCATTTCATCGCCAAAGGGACTGAATTGTTTGTAAGTTGCTTGAATGAGTTGGTTGTCTTCTTTGAGCAATTTGCCGATTACCCGACCACGCGCATCATTGAGAAAATTGCGTTCATAAGTCAGCGTTTTAGGGCGGATCCGCTGGCTTAAGGCGCCCCAGGTACGGGCTTGTTGTTTGGTCGCGCTAAAGGTTGATGCAGTTACTACTCCGCGGGCATTTTGCGTGGCAATATTTAAGCCTCGCGCGCTATCCATTAATTTAAGCGTTGCTTGATCCTCTGGCGCCACTGCTGCCGGGGTTGCGACAGGAATGCCATCTTTAAGGACCGCGCCATTGACATAAACGCTATCAGATACCGCTTGCCCGTGGGCATTGACGCCGATTATTTTCAGTGGGCTAATGGTGGTATCCGTGCCACTGCTTAATTGCCGTGGCGGCGCTACATGGGCAATCAAAGCCCCGGCGGCATTACGAAAGTGATATTCGACAGCGCCCGTGGCTAATTCGTGGCGGATTAATTTTTCAATGGCACTGTAATCAAAGCGTTCAACCGCATCGGTTAGATTATTTTTAACGCTGGGATTTTTGGGATCTGTTAATTCCAAGCTAGCCCAGGAAACATTTTTGAGGGTGCGGCTAGCTTTTTTTCCTTGCAAGGTATAGGTGTAAATTTTTGTTTTATCAAAACCCGGTTTGGCATTTTCAACTTTAAGATAAAATTGCCTAACCGCTTCATAAGGCACGCTTAAATCAGTTAAGTTAAGCGAACAGGGAGTGTAAAAATCTTGCACTGCAATAATTTCTTGATGGGCATTACGCTTTGTTACTTTCACATGAAAGCCGGTTGCTGAATCCACGTGAGCGCGTTGGTTTACTGCCTCAAGAATCGGTTTATTGCACAGGTCATAGATAATGCGTTGATGTTGCCAGGTCTCGGGGTTCGGTGAAATTAAGGTAGAAATTAATTCCGGTAGCCCAAAAATCGTTAACGTACGCTGCATCAATCGATAATGGGTGCCAATATCTTGGGTTGCGGGATTAAAATAAAAACTGCTGGCGTGTCGGCTATCGTCAGGAGTGCGAACGATACCGGTTATACGTTGAGTCCAGTCACTCGTTTGATTATAGTCATACCATTTTATTTGGTCATTCGGCGTATTTTGTAATTGACTCGCCACGTGAACGAGCGCTAATCCCTGTGTTTTGGCTTGCTGGATAGCGACCGAAATAAACGTCGCATAATGCGTCTCCCACACTTTATCGCCAAAAGCGTTATATTCATACCCCGTGACACTACACAAAACAGTATTGTCGACACGGCTTTCTTCCGTGATTAAAAACCGTAACCGATTCAGATTGTCATAAACTTTAAAGCGATAATGATTACTTTCATCGCGTTCGACGATCAATAAACCTTTGGTATTGTATAGCGCAGTTTTTGTGCAGTCTTGCGTTAACATCGGCCAATCCGCCGGCGTTAAACTAGCCGGTTTCGAGGGATCATCGAGACTGACATTCGGCACAGTGACCGTTTGTAAACGATTCAGCGGCGTATAAGTATTGGTCACGGAGCGTGGTTGATCACCGTCAAAATCCGCCACCAGTGAGATAACATTGTTGTTGTTATCGTAGTCGCGTTTGGTTTTAACGACGCGCATGACGGCCGTGTTTTCAAGTTTGCCAGCCGGCGTTAAGGCAACCGTGGTGATCATTTTACCAGGCGCGGTGCTTAACACTTGGCGTTTAGCGCGATCATAGTCAAAGGTCGTTATTTGTCCTTCGCGATTGTGATGACGTTTAATATGGCTTAAGGCATCTCGTTCAAAAATATCTTCGTTGCCCAAGGCGTCGATGATTTTTGTCTGACCCTCGGCGTTATTAAAGGTGAATTTTTTAATACGGTCAATGTGAGGATCGGGAATCAGCGCCATGACCAGAGCTTTTAGTGCGGCATCATCAGTGGGTACGGGCGCTAACGCCGCATCGAAATGAATTTCTTTGATTAGATTATTGCTGGCGTCGTGCTCAAAACGAATGACTTGGCCAGTGGCATTGACGGAGTATTGTGCTTGGCCAAAGGCATCGAAGCCGTAAGCTTGCACTTGATCACGTAAAGGCTCGGCAATGGTGGACACTTTTAAACAAAACTCGTCAAAGCTAAGCGCCAACCAGGCAGCGAGTGGACGAAGAGGCGTGGCATAATCGATCGCGCGCGTAACACGCTTTTCAGCATCGAAACGCTCTTGGTGTAATTTACCCCGCGCATTGATCGAAAAACAACAATCGCCGGCTGGATTATAGAATTTATACACACGGCGATCTTGCAGCGGATTGTTAATGCTGGCGCTTAACACTTCCAGCGATGCGGTGCTAAATGTCGCGATAGTCGCCACATCGATTAAGGTGGCATAGAGACACTGCATGGTTTCACGTTTTTGCGCATCGTATTGCTGTTCTTTGACAACGCCACGTAAAATACTGCTCGATGAACCCGCCGTTACTTGACAGGTTAGGCGCACCGAAAAGCGTAACAAGCCATTGGCATCTCTAAAATAATAGCTCACTTTGTCGGTGCTCGCATCGCCTTGATCATGCGCGAATTGTTCAAGCCGATTCAGGCTGGTTTGATCATCGATCCGCAACGGATTTTCATACACAGCGTGATACGCCACTCGATTCATTGCATCATAACGCCATTCTTGCAGCTCACCATTCGCCACTATTTTGAAGCGTTTATTGCCGGATAAATCATAATACAAGCGATAAATTGCCCCGTTTTGATCGATGTGTTTAATCACCCGGTCACACTTATCTAACAGTGACACAGTGGTTAAGCCTAAACCCGCAGGATCGATGATTTTACTGTACGGTCGAGCCAAGGCATCTTGTTGATACGTCACCCAGTATTGATTGGGGTTAAGCACATCACCGTGCACTTCTTCAAGCAATACACGCATTGAATTGTATTTTTTTGTCACTCGTAAATTCAGCGGATTTGCACTCGCCGTATCGATTTGACTGTTTAGCACTAAGCCGCGTTTATCAAAGCTGTTTTGGGTAACGACCCCGCGTGGATTAGTCACGGTGGCACTGCGATAAAATGCATCTTCATCGATGATGGTCGTGCGATGATCGACCGTGATTTTGGTGTTTATCCCGACCGCGTTATAACTCAAGACCGTTTTAACCCCACTGGCAGAGAGTTGCTCGATCAGCCAGCCTTCGCTATTGTGTGTGTTGTGTACCATTCGACCGATTTCATCGCGCTGCGTTGCGACTTGGCCATCGGGGGCGTGACTAAGGGTTTGCGCTGGATTTTGTGCAGTAGACGTTTTAATTAATTCGTTAAAGACATTGGTTTGGCTGCTAACGGACGTGCCTACAACAGGGGTGATTAATTGCTGCGTGCGCGTCGCTTGGGTATAGCGGTAGTCGCTTAAGGCATTAAAAGCATCGCGTGAGGTTAGCAAGCGCCGCTTAGCATCAAACGTTTGGCCTTGAAAGACGATTTTACCATTAGCCATGGCGAGCACCGGATTGCCACAAAAATCATAATCGAAGGTTTTTACGCCGCCTTCGGCATCAGTGTGTTTAGTCATCTGAGCATGGGGATTGGCAAATTCAGTGGTAGTGATTATTTCCACATCGCCGGCCCTTCGCGCCGTGCGTATTGCTTGGCCGCGCGGATTAAAGGTGTGG
>CANCKG010000043.1 GCA_947378515.1 Gammaproteobacteria bacterium
CGTGATGCTACGAGTCGTGGCGGTGATCATACTAATGCCGATCGCCGTTCAGATGGGCAGCGTTTTATCGATTCAACTGTGCGCACAGGCCGACCACCGCATCGCGACGTCAGCACGCGTCCAACTTATGCTGGAGCATCGACACGCCGCATGCCGATAAACAATACGGTTAGAAAGTCGGTCGTGCAAAGCGTGGTTCGCGGTCAAATTGTACCGCGTAAAGCAGAAGATGCTAACGATGATTGACGATTAGATTAAGTTAATGGCAGTGGTAACTACCTTTATGGTAACAAAACCGCGATTCTTTCTCTTAACATGCACTACAGCTAAGTTCTCCGCGCGGTGCGTACTAAATTGCTATTGGCAGTGTAGCGTTGCGCTGGCGCTTAGGTAAGAATCGTAACGTTGATAGTGAGGATTAGCCCAGGGGCCAGAGATTACATAATCGGTGCTGGCCAATTGACTCACCGCCGGACTAATTAGCATATCAGCGGCTAAACTTACCGCGCCAATGATCGGGCCAGCAGCGATGGTGGCGATAATTGGCAGGGTAGAGGTTAAGTGGGGCTTGACTTCCATGACTAGCTGATAACTTTGCTCTGGTATGTTTAAGCAACCATGGGCATTCACATTAGCCAGGGCACTGTTGATAGTTAGTGTCGGCACGGCCACGTGACCGGCTGCCAATGTAAAATCACCTTTAATACGCGTAAAGCCGAAGCCTTTGGCTGACAGATCGGTGAAATTAAAACTCAAATGTTGCGGCAAGCTATTGATGCTCAATAAATTCAATAGCTTGCCGAAGCTACTGGAAGTATTATTGCCGACCTCTGGCAGCGAGCCATTGTTGAGGGTGGCTAGCACATGACCGTGTAAGTGAGCGAAGTTTACTTGCCACGGAGATCCTGGCCATTGCAGATTAAAGTGTACTTGGCTGTCTGAACTCTCAATAAAAGTGGGTAAATCAAAACTGCTTAACAGATCGGATAATTTTTTGGTAGTCAGCGTACCGGTTAATTGACTCAGGTTAGTAGTCCAATTACCAGCAGCCGCTATTTGATAGAGGTCGGAATGTAACTTGAGATTCTCGATAGCAATGCCATTGTTCCTGGGCCTCAATTGCAGCTGTACATGATGAATGACTTGTTGGCCAAAACTTAATTGTTGGCCATTAATATTCATAGCCGGTATAGCGCGTAAATTGATCGTTAAAGGCGCGGCTCTACTGGTGGAATCGACTGGTGCTGCTTGCTGGCGAAAATGGTTGATCGTCAATGCCCAGGGCAAATGGGTATCTTCTGGAATCATTAAGGCAGCACTGAGGTCGGGGCTGTTAACCTGCCATTGACCATTGAGTGGGTTTGCTTGATAGCTGATGTTAAGCGGTTGTTTTAGCAGTAAACAAGTGGCATCGAGACGCTCAATATGGCCGTCACTATCTAATAGCCCATGAATTTTCAAAGGTGCGTCGCTAAGCGCGTCTTTATCAAAGCCACTGGGTAATTGAATGCTTAAACCCTTAAGTGAACTTAGCACCCAAAACTCACTCGCCATAGAACTTGTTTGGTCGGATAACGCTAATTGAACGTTGTACGCGGCAACACCCTTGATAAAGCTAAATGACCAGGCTTTGGGTAAGGTTTGGCTATTAAGCGTGCCTGCGCCATCAATGTGTAAACGACTATCGCTCAGTGCTTTATATACGTTGAGGTTGATGGCGGAACCCCACAGTTGGCCATGTAACTGGTTTGAACTGGCGGTGTTATTACTTAGGTGGAGCGCTCCTGCTAATGCACTAAGATCAAGTGGGTAATTCACCCACGCTAAATTGGCGCGCTGTAAAACAATATCGCTTTGCCATTGAATAGCGTTTGAATCTGATAAAGGGATGGCAAAGTTAAGTTTTAAGGCAAAAGGGCCGCTAGCGACACTGGATGTGAGTGCTTTTAATGATGTATTTAAGGGCGATTGTTGAATAAAATGAATGCCCTGGCTCAAATCACCATGTGTCGTCGCGTGAATGTGTAATAATGCCGGAGCGGCATAATGCGGCAATACGGCGTCAATCGAATCAATAGCTAAGCCAAGTTCGGTGCCATGATGACTGTGGATGTTAAAGCCTTGGTGGGTAAACTGACAATCGGCATCAAGATCGGTGATCGTTGGCCAAGCTGGCCAATAATTGAGGGTGATGCCGTGCAATTGACCATGAATATCCATCAAGCCACTGTGATCATCAAAAGGAAAATGGTTTAATGGTCCTTGCAACACCATTTGGGCGTTCCCACCGACGCCACTTTTGATACTGGTGTCTAACCAGTGAACTAAAGCCGGATTCATGATGCCAGTCGGCAAATACAACGCAGCATGATTGAGATTCAATAATTGCGCATTAGCGCGCAAATCGATGATCGGTGAAGTCTTCTCTGGCAGCTGCAGTGTGAGTGCAGCATGGGTAATTATATCGGGTGTGCTTAACATTAAAAAGGGTATGTTTACGTGCAGGTCATCCCAGTTAACTTGGGCTTGTATAGCCGTAAAAGGGATGTTGCTTCGAAATAATGTACCAAAGCCGAGTTGACCCGCAGCACTTTGCATTTGTCCATGCCAGTTTTCGGTGCCGCCTGGCTGCCACGTAGCGCGTAGATCCAAACGGTTGCTGTGTATTAACCAAGGTTGCGCTTTAATTTCGGTTAATTGCAGTTGCTTAGCCGTTAAGCTTATTTGAGCAGATTGCCAATGATCTTGGTGCCACTTAGCCCATGCTTGGCCATCGATAAGGCCTTGTTGCCATTGCCACTGATGCATAGATTTTTTAACCAGCCAGGGTTGTAAATTTAAGCCTTGGATCGAAAGATAAATCGATGCGTTGAGGTGCGGAAAATCGGTATAAGCACCTTTGAGATGGATAGCCAGGGCGATGGGTGCCTTACTGGGGCCATCGACCAGTGCTTGGGCAAATAACTGATGGTTTTCTGCCGTATTTTTAAAGTCAACGGACGCATGATTTACGCTGAAGCTCGGCCAATTTTGGGCGGCAATAACTAGGTTGAAATCGTCGAATTGTAAGTGATGGATGCTTAATAACCAGCCAATAAAAGCCGAGCTAGTATTTTTCGGGTTAGTAAAATCGCTCAAACTTTCAGAGCCAGCGATATGCCAAGCAGCTGTTTTGTCTTGATAGAGGGTGAACTTAGCCTTTTTAAACGTGATACGACTAAATTGGATGTGCTGTTGCCATAGACTTTGTACTAAGTTAAGTTGCAAATCTATTTCGGGCAAGGTTAACAACGGTTGGTGATGGGTATTAAGATCACCAACTGTCACATTTTGTAATTGTAAAAAAGGTTGTAGCTTAGTCCAGCCGATGGTGATGCGATCAATGCGCACTGTTTGGTGTAGGGTGTTACCGATAATGTTTTCGATCAAGGTGCGGTGTTTTGGCAGCCAGGGTAATAATTCTTTGGCAAGATTTAACGTGCCACCTACGATAATCGCAGCAATAGCGCTGCACAACAATAATTTGTGGCCGAAATCAAGCGCAAAGTGCTTCAAGCATCAATCCTTTTTTTCAAGCGATTTAATTTCAGTGTGGAATTCTTTGACATCTTGAAAGCGGCGGTACACGCTGGCAAAGCGAATATAGGCGACTTCATCGAGGGCGCGTAATTCTGTCATGACGTATTCACCAATTAATTGACTGGGTACTTCGCGTTCACCACAGGCTAGTAATTTATGTTGAATGTGTTTAATCGCCGCTTCGATTTGGTCATTGCCAATAGGACGTTTCTCTAAAGCCCTGAGTATACCTTGGCGTAATTTCTGTAAATCAAAAGGATTGCGTCGATCATCGTGCTTAATAACTTGTGGCATTAATAATTCGGCACTTTCAAAGGTGGTAAAGCGTTCACCACATTGCGCGCATTCACGGCGTCGCCGAATTTGCCCACCATCACTGATTAAGCGAGAATCCACGACACGGGTATCAGGTTCTTGACAAAAAGGGCAATGCATAAGGTTCTCATGACAAACTGAATAAAGATCGTATTAAGTCAATATAACGTATTTGTACTCATTGTGCACCACGCATTTAAGGCATTCAAGGTTTTACAAGGTTCTCAGCTAAGTTTCGCGCGTGGGGTGGGCTGTGCAAAAGGGTTAACGCAGCATCTGGAGCAAGAGAATTCATCGCTCGTGACGCTCAGCTCGAAGAGTGAACTAACCCGAGCCGCAAAGCCGTACTATACCCATGGCACCTTAAGGTACCATGGGTATATATTTAAAATAGTATCTATTCAGCACATTTACTACATTTTACGTAGAAGCTTGCTAGTGGCTCCTTACGCGATGGGGGATTTTAAGGGGGAGAATCGCGATTCTCCCCCTTAACATGCACTGCGTGCGGGTTTCCCGCGCACAGTGCTAAATAGATATTTAAAATAGAGATATACCGCTCGCCATAGTTACCATATTAAATCATTAACCTCGCATTTTGAATGGCGAGCGCAATAGCTGTCAGGGCAATTTAGTAATGTCACCTTTGAGCAAGTTAGAGATGTCACCTATTAGGGTTTAATTTTAGTAAGCTTTTAGGCTTATTTGAACTAAATAGGGTGAATAATGCGTGAATGAGCTGCTGACTATGAGTAAACAGGAATTAAAGCGGATTCAGGTTATCCGTCAAGTAATCGATAAGAAGTGCACGCAACAGGCTGCTACAAAGGATTTAGGGCTATCAAAAAGGCAAGTGATCCGATTGGTTAAGGCTTTCATCAAAGACGGTGATGGCGCCTTACTGTCAAAGCAGCGCGGCAAGGTGAGTAACCGCGCTCATACACCAGAATTTAAATTGCGCATTAAAGATTTAGTCCAACACAATTACGCTGATTTTGGACCTACGTTTGCAGCAGAAAAATTACTAAGTCTTAACAAAATCACAATAAATAAAGAAACATTGCGTCAATGGATGGATGAATGGGGGCTTTGGAAAGCTAAGCCGAGAAAGGTTCTAAAGTTACAGCAAGGTCGAGTTCGAAGATCAAGTTTTGGTGAATTAGTGCAAATCGATGGTTCACATCATGCTTGGTTTGAAGGACGACGTGACAAATGTTGTTTACTGGTATTTATTGATGACGCTACAAGCCGCATTATAGGTTTGCGTTTTGAGGAAGAAGAAACGACAGCCGGTTACTTCACGCTATGTCGTTCGACGCTTGAAGCGTATGGTAGGCCACTGGCTTATTACAGCGACAAGTTTGGCGTTTTTCGTGTTAACCAAAAAGATCAAGAAGATAAAGAAACGCAATTCGGCCGAGCATTAAGAGAATTAGATATTGAATTAATCTGTGCTCACTCGCCACAAGCTAAGGGCCGAGTAGAGCGAGCTAATGGCACGCTGCAAGATCGCCTAGTAAAAGAGTTGCGGTTAAGGAACATAAGCACCATAGCTGAAGCAAATGCTTATTTGCCGGAGTTTATTATTGACCATAATCAACGTTTTGCAGTATCACCTAAAAATGATTTAGATGCGCATCGCTCAGAAATACCAAGCGCTGATATTTTAAATTTAATTTTCAGTATTCAACATGAACGTAGATTGTCAAAACAACTTGAATGCAGCTATGAAAAGCGGCTATTTCAGATTCAAGGAGAAGGTAAAGGTTATCGTTTACAGCATAAAAAAATAATTGTCTCGACAGATATGCAAGGAAAAATAAATATTATATGTGATGGGAGAATATTGGCTTTTAAAGAATTCGACAAAGCACAATTAGCGCCAGAAATTATCGATGCTAAAGGTTTAGATAAAAAAGTGGATGCTATTAAAGTGCGTGCAAAACAAGCGCCGCCAAGCAAAAACCATCCTTGGAAAAGCAGCTACGCAGTAACCGCAGACAAAAAGCTTGGCAGAGAAAGGAGGGGGAGTTACCCACAAGCCGCTCGAGGTCAACCTAAAGCCTCCGCGTCTTATGGATAACTGCTATGAAGTAAAGTGGGCCTAGCAAGTGAAGCCCTCCCGTTCCAGCAAGATGAACACCAAAAGGTGACATCTCTATCTTGCTGGGATAGGTGACATTTCTAAATTGCCTTGACAACCCCACTGAATTTACAGAAACAATCATGCACTAACGATTTATCCTGGCCCTAACACCAGTAAGCGCAATAAATTGCATGCCGTTCATAAGTATTTATTGGCTGATTTAATTATTAATCGTGCGAATCAAGCCTGGCAAATTGATATAACTTATTTACGTTTGAAGAAAGGATTTGTTTATTTA
>CANCKG010000044.1 GCA_947378515.1 Gammaproteobacteria bacterium
TAATAGCCAGACCCGATACGATATAGCACAGGCCAACGGCATATACGGCAAAAATGAGAATCTTTCGCCGACCTAAACCATCGGAAAAATCACCCAACAGAGGCGCCGAAAAAAACAATCCCAGAGGAAAGACCGCTAATGTCAAACCATAATAAAAATTGCGCCAGCCTGACGACATCCCCACACTAACTATTGCATGATGTGGATCGAGAAAAACTGGCGTCAATATGGGAAAGATTAAACCGAGGCCAATCCCGTCGATAAAAATCAAGCCGCACAACGCCCAAAAAACATAGCGAAAAGAAGTCATGATGAATCCAACTTGTCAAATTATTTAGCTGAGGCTTTGATCAAACGTTCGTGAACAGCGTACCATGGAGCTGCATTCGGCGGCAACTCCACCACGATCTGGGCACAATGCCGCTGATCCAGATAATGCAGGGCACTGTATAAGTCGCGCGCATACGTAGCAGGATCTGAACTCAAAGGTTGCACTATCGCAGCCATTGGCCAGACAATGTCATTGCTATAGGTAATGAACCCAGTAGTTGACAAATCCATAGCAGGCCAATCGTTAACTAACAGGGCGCTAGCGATTAACTGTAATTTAGCGTGCGGCGCGTAATGGAGAATATGCGCTCCTGGCCGTTTTATTTCCGAAGCCTCGTCATAGCTCACCGTTTGCCCCAGTACCGCCGACACCATGTTAGCACTCACCATTCCAGGACGTAAAATAGTCGGTAAATTCGAACTACAATCAATGATCGTCGATTCAATACCCACAGCTGCTGGCCCACCGTCCAAGATCAATAAATCAGCACCCAAAGCTCGCTCTACATGCTTAGCGGTCGTAGGACTTAAGTGGGTATAAAGGTTAGCAGAAGGTGCTGCCAATCCCCCTTTAAAACGTGATAATAATTCCAAAGTTGCTGGATGACTCGGGATACGCAACGCGATCGTGTCTTGACCTGCTGTCACACAATCGGGTACCCAAAGTGCTTTGTTTAAAATCAACGTTATAGGCCCTGGCCAAAAGCTTGCGGCTAAACGATAAGCTGCCGGTGAAATAGCCACTGCCCAATCATTTAATTGTTCAACAGTTGCGATATGAACGATCAACGGATTGGTGACAGGCCGCTGTTTAAACGCAAAAATTTTCGCCACTGCTGCCGGTTGACTAGCATCCGCGGCAAGACCGTAGACCGTTTCAGTCGGGATCGCGACTAATTCACCCGCCTTTAATAAAGCGATTGCTCTGGCTTGCTCTGCCTGCGAATACGCATCAACAATCATTACTGCGCTTCGAGTTGACTGACAATCGATAACATGGCAAGTGCCGCTATCGCTGCTTCGCTACCTTTATGACCATGCTCACCACCGACTCGAGCAAAAGCTTGCGCTTCATTTTCGGTCGTCAACACACCGAAAATAACGGGAATATTCTTATCGAGCATCACGTGCTGACAGCCTTCACTGACCTGATTACAGACATAATCATAATGGCTGGTATCACCTCGAATCACGGCACCTAGCGCAATAATGGCATGAGCCAATTGTTGTTCGGCTAGCAATTTAACGACCAGGGGGATTTCAACAGCCCCCGGCACCCAAATGACTTGGATATGCGCATCAGGCACTTCTGCTTGAGCTAAAGAGACTAGCGCACCGTCTAATAATTGTTGAGTGATCTCCAAATTGAACTCGGCAACCACAATGGCAATTTGTGCTTGCTTAATTAATTCAGGGTTAACTTGGGCACGCAGAATTTTAATCATAAGTATTAAGCCAAATGGCCAAGTTTAGCACATTTGGTTGACAGGTAAGCATGACTAAATTCATTCGATGCGACCCTTAAAGAACGACGCTGAACTTTTAAACCACAGCGTTGAACATCCGCTATTTTTTGAGGATTATTGGTCAATAATTGCACTTCGGTAATACCCAGTGCCTTCAAGACATGTGCTGCTGCTAAATAATGGCGTTGATCAGCACTTAAACCCAGTGCTAAATTCGCCTCGACGGTATCATAACCCATGGTTTGTAATTGATAAGCTTTTAATTTATTGACAAAACCTACGCCCCGACCTTCTTGACGCAAATAAATCAACACGCCAGCTTCAATCGCTAATAAAGCCAAGGCTTCTTGCAACTGCACGCCACAGTCACAGCGTAGCGAACCAAACACATCACCGGTCAAACATTCCGAATGAATACGCACCAATACCGGTAAATTGGGATTAAAATTCGGATGTTTAAGAACGACGATATCATGAGGATCTAAAAAGCTTTCAAAAGCCGAGATTTCAAATGCTTCGCTCTGAGCTGTCGGCAACACCGCCGTCACCACTTCGCTCGCTAAAAGCTCACTTTTTAAACGGTAATCAATAATAGCTTGAATAGTGACTTTAGGTATATGATGCTGTTCGATAAAAGCTTGCAATGTATCACCGCGAGCCGAATCGCCATTCATATCAAGCACTTCACAAATCACTGCGGCTTCTCTCGCACCGCACAAGCGTGCTAATTCGACACTGGCTTCAGTGTGACCAGCGCGACCTAATACCCCGTGATGATGCGCACGCAACGGAAAGATATGGCCTGGACTGACATAATCGGCTTTCGAGGCGCCACAGGTGACCACGGTACGAATCGTATGGGCACGATCGGCAGCACTAATCCCAGTGCTGACCCCGTTTTTTGCTTCAATTGACACGGTGAATGGGGTATTAAAGCTGGTTTGATTATTCTTAGTCATCAAAGGCAAATCCAGTTGATCAACAATAGCGGGTGCTAGAGCCAAACAAACCAAACCACGACCATGGGTCACCATAAAATTGATTTGAGCGGCGGTAACACTATCCGCCAAATAAATCAAATCACCTTCATTTTCACGTGCGGCATCATCCGTTAACAGTATTGGCAAACCTTTTTGCAATGCTTCGATAGCTATTTGTAATTCTTGTGGTAAATTCATATCTCTGACTTATTATTTAATTTTAGGCTAATTAGTAGTATAAAAGAATTTTGTGGTACCACAATAACGCATAATAATATCTTGTGGCCCTCGACTTCGACGGATAGGGACAAGCCCTACCCCTACTGAGCTATTTGAATTCTAGTTGCTGCACGACGTAACGGGAAAAATAATCGTATTCAATATTGACTTGATCACCCACGACCAAAGCACCCAAGGTGGTAAATTTTAACGTGTGTGGGATCAACATCAAATCAAACGAGTAACGACTCACAGCATTCACCGTCAGACTTACCCCATTAACAGCGACACTGCCTTTACGACAAAAATAACGTAAGGCATCTACCGGCAGTTTACCAATTGTCATCATTAAATACTCGCCTTGCCAAGTGCACTGCAACAAAGTTCCTTTAGCATCGACATGCCCTGTCACCACATGACCACCAAAACGGTCTGTTAATTGCATAGCACGTTCGATATTCACTTGACAACCCACCAGCCAATCAGCAGCAATAGTCACTTTCAAAGTTTCAGGCGAAATATCACAAGCAAACTTAGTATTATCAATCGCCACCACAGTTAAGCAAATGCCATCAACGGCAATGCTTTCACCCAATTTCAAATCGACAAATTCCGTTAAGATCCATAATCGCAAACTTGCATTCTGCGCTTCGATTACGATGATTTGGCCACAATGATCAATAATACCGGTAAACATAATGAATGAATCCTTTTTTTCTTACTGGATTGCCACGGCATCAAACTGAACGTCATTGCAATGACGGCCATTTAAAATTCTAAATGCAAAGCGACATCATCACCCAACGGTAACCACTGACGACGAACAACGTCTTTAAAAAAATGTGCCGACGTAAAAGCCGCTTGAGCGTCTAAACCTGCCCACCAAGGAGCAAGATAACAATAGGCTTCATTCAACAAACCGAGTTTGGCAAAACTCTTAAATAGTGTACCGCCTGCTTCTAACCATAAATCATGAAAACCAAATTTTCCTAAGGCGGTTAAACTCAGGGTCAAATCCAAACGATTAGCGTTGTTAAGCGCAACAGCCAATAATTTCGCTCCTTTAGCTTTTAACTGGGCTAAGCGTTCCGGCTCAGCTGCTTCACCATGCACAATATAGAGTTGGCTTGTGGTATACCACACACTCGCATCCAGTGGTAACTCTGCATGGGTATCTAAAACGATCAATGGTTTGGCAATAGCGTCAGCTTCCGCCAAGCGGACATTAAATTGCGGCGCATCTTGTAGAATGGTTTTCACTGAAGTCAGAATAGCTTCGTGTTTTAACCGTTGTTGATGGGTAAAGACATGCGCTTGTTTACCGGTAATGGCTAAAGCTCGCCCATTTTTCTCAGCAATTTTTCCATCCAATGTCATGGCTAATTTACCACACAACCACGGCATACCACTTTGCAATAAATACCGGTAACTGCCATAAAATTGTTCTATTTCAGTAACTGATAATTGCTGACATACAATGTCATTCGCACCCAATAACGCGGCGCCTTTTCCTGCCACCAACGGATTTGGGTCAGTCTCACTGAAAACGACGCGCTTTACACCGGCATTGATGATCGCATTAACACAAGGTGGCGTCTTACCTGTATGACAACAAGGCTCCAGCGTTACATACAAGGTAGCACCAGCAGCCGCGCCGCTGGGCAATTGCGCCAGAGCGGCAATTTCAGCATGCGCATCACCGGCTAACCAATGGGTGCCAGTTGCGATAATCTGCCCTTCTTTAACTAGCACTGCACCGACAGCGGGATTAGGTGCGGTAAAACCCTTGCGGCGTTGTGCTTGCTGGAGCGCTTGATTAAGAAAATGGGTATCCATCGATGTAGACATAGGTTAAGTCCGATAAAAATCTTTTTGCCGCAAGTGGCGTAACAATACATCAAAAAAATAAGGATCTTTTTTTGTCAAATAAGCTGCTAACACATGAATGATGATAAATATCGGCAAGGTCATCAATGCTTGTAATCCTAAGACAAAAGCCGCACACAATGTACCATTTAAAATAGCAAAGCGCCGAGGCACACCCGCCATCAATAAGGGTTGGGTCAAAGAATTATGAATGGTTATACGATAGCCAGGAGCTGCCATTTAAATTACCGCGCCGCCACTAAAACCAAATAATGTCGACAATAAACTGGACGCCGTAAAGGCAATCGATAAGCCAAAGACAATTTGAAATAATTTACGCATGCCACCACCGGCTTCACCAAAAGCCATGCCAAGACCGGCGATCACAATAACGATAACGCCGAGAATTTTTGCAACCGGACCACTTAACGAATCTAAAATTTTTTGCAACGGACTTTCCCACGGTAAGCCAGTAGAACTCGCAAAGGCTGGCAATAACACAAGATTAAAGACGACTAACGCCATTAGTCTTGTGATCTGACCTTTAAATAACTTTTTCATCAAGCACAATCCTGTTGTTCGCTAGCAGAGTCTGAACTATAACACGTGTATTCTAATGAATCGAGCCCGTCTCAAGAGGCAATGTGGTTGTCGTAGCGTCGGGCACCTTCAAGCCAATTGCCACACTCGAGGGATAACGCAAATCCACATAAGCCATTTGGCTAATCTTCGGCGCGATTTGTTGTGCATAAATCTTTAAAAATAATTGTAACCGCTGTGTCACTTGCGTAGTACCTAAAATCAATATTAACCCATTATTTAACACCACCACATAAGAAAATCGTGGGCTTAAGCTTAATTGCCAAATCTTTAAGCCCCGTGGATTTAATAAATCACTCATCACACAATAACCCTGCCATAAGAACAACACCTTATCAGGCGGGCCCAACAGCAAGGGTAAATTCATCAAGTGATTTAACGACGGTGGCGAAAACACGACTCCATCACGCGTCAACACTAAATCTTGATTAAATCGTGCCACCGGTTCAATTTCTGTTAACGTGACAATCACTGTATTAGGCCACGCCCGCTTTAACACGACGGTTTTAATCCACGGCAACGTCAACAACCGGCGCCGTAATGGCTGTAAGTCAGCAAACATGCTGTGTTCTGCCACCGTACTTAAAGCAGCATTTAACGCGGCAGGATCCACTTGGTTGACCACACCGTCTACATTAATATGCCGAATGGGTAGAATAAATTCATGACGCAATTGCCACCCACCGCCCGCCATCGCTATTATCAGTACCGCAATACCTAAACGTATCAGCCTCGACCCAATAGGTTGCTGCTTTTTCGGCTGCACGTTGGTCTCTTCTAAACGACGTGCTTGTCCCCCAGTAGGTGGCACTGAC
>CANCKG010000045.1 GCA_947378515.1 Gammaproteobacteria bacterium
ATTGGCATCGGCAAAATGAGTCATTAGGCATAAGGGTTTTTGGACCGATGCACAAGCAGCCAACCGTTCATAAGCCGCATTCACCTTATCTACCGCAAAGCCTAAACGATGCATACCACTATCGACTTTTAACCATACACCGATGGGTTTAGCCAGAAGCGTTTGCTGCAACATAATTATTTGCGCTTCAGTATGCACCACAGCGCTAAGCTCCTGCTCGGCAAAGGCGTGTAATTCCTCGGCATTATGAAAACCACGCATCACGACGATCACTTGTTTAAATCCCGCGACACGCAATTGCCGCGCTTCAGACAAATCAGCAACGCCAAAACCTTCAGCACTGTTAAGCGCCGTGGCTACCGTCAACAAGCCGTGACCATAGGCATTGGCTTTGAGCATCGCTAATACTTTAGAGCCCGGCGCATAGTGTCGGGCACGCGCTAAATTATGCTGTAGAGCAGCAGAATTGATTGTTATGGTACGCATGCCAGAAGGCAGAGCACAGATGACGGATGACGGAATTTTCTGTCCTCTATCCTCTGTCTTCTGTCTTCTGTCTTCTGTCCTCTGTCTTCTGACCATCAAACTGCTGCTTGCACTAAATCAACGCCTTTGGGTGGGCTAAAGTGAAATAAGCTCCCATTAGCGCCATCGCTCAACTGACTGAAATCAATCCGGATCGTTTGACCCATATGGTCTTTAATCACCATCGCACGCAAAGCTGCGTCGTCAAAAATGACTTGCACCTGTTCAAAAAAACTATTTTTACGAGGTTTTAAGGTAAAAACCGCTTGATCATCACTATTTTTTAAAGTTATCCGATACAATTTAGTCAAATCTTGAACTTGCCCTACCAATAACATCGCCGGAGATTGGCTATTATTGACCTCTTCTTTAAACCACGCTACTTGATTCAATTCATGGTCGTATAGCCAGATTTTTGACCCATCGGCGACTAAGAGTTGCGGTGATGGCTTAAGCGTTTGCCAGCGGAACAAGCCCGGCCGATGCAACGCAAAAGTACCACTGGTCGTTTGCAACGTCATCCCCTGTTGACTGGAAACCACTTGTTCAAAAGAACCTTGCGTCGTTTGCAAAGTATTAAGTAATGTCGCCAATTGTTGTTCTGGCGCATCATCGGCGTGCGCGATCTGAACACTAAACAATATTGCGGCTGCCATCAAGCCTTTTAAAAAATCTTGGCAATGCATTCTAACCTCGTCTTGCTTTAAAAAATTGCTTTAATAATTGACTGGATTCACTCGCCAATAAACCATGTTCAACTGGCACCCGATGATTTAACGCCGGATGATTTAAGAGCTGCATGACACTGCCGACAGCGCCAGCTTTAGGATCAGTCGCGGCGAACACCACTTTACGCAAACGTGCTTGAATAATCGCGCCCGCGCACATCGCGCACGGCTCTAAAGTGCAATACAAGGTTGCGTTAGCAATCCGATAATTACCGACACTTAAGGCTGCAGCGCGCAAAGCGACAATTTCGGCATGGGCTGTCGGATCGCAGGTACTAATTGGCTGATTATAGCCAGCTGCAATTACTTGGCCATCTTGCACTATGATCGCGCCAACGGGAACTTCCCCTTGAATAGCCGCTAGTTTCGCTAATTCCAGCGCTTGTTGCATCCACCGTTCATCCGTCATGACAGGCTGTTCATTATTTGTAACGTGCTATTATAGGGCATCTTACCTCAGCAAATTGATTTAATATTTATGGCAACGTTTAAAAAAGAATCTGCACCCAAAGAATCTTCAGCAACTATCTGGGTCGGCGGCATCCATTCGGTTGAAAGTTTGTTACAACATTATCCAGAACGGGTCTTGCAAGTCTTTTATGTCGATAAAAACCACCCAAAAATCGATGCGCTATTAAAATTGGCACAAAATCACCGCTTAGCACGAGCAAATATTGCTGCCGATAAACTCGATCAATTACTCGACCATGCCCATCATCAAGGTATCGCGGTTCAATGTCGACCCCTACCCACTTATACTGAAAATGATATTCCAACGCTAATTGACAACAGTCCTTACCAACGCTGGCTGATTTTAGATGGCATTCAAGATCCACATAATCTGGGAGCTTGTTTACGCAGCGCCGATGGCGCGGCTGTCACTGGCGTGATCATCCCCAAAGATCGCGCTTGCGGTATTACTCCAGTGGTACGGAAAGTCGCATCAGGTGCGGCTGAAATGATTCCACTCGTCATTGCAACTAACCTTGTTCGGGCGATGGAAAAACTGCAAGATGGCGGCGTCTTTATCATCGGTTTAGCGGGAGAAGCGACTAAAAGTTTATACAGCCTCGATTTAAAGGGCCCAATTGCCTTAGTCTTGGGGAGTGAAGAAAAAGGCATGCGACGCTTAACTCGTGAAAAATGCGATGATTTAGCCCATTTACCGATGCTTGGCACGGTCAACAGTTTAAATGTCTCGGTCGCTACCGGCGTCTGTCTCTATGAAATACTTCGCCAAAACTTAAGAAAACCTTAAGGCTTATTCGTTACAATTAACAACGAATTAGTTATCAAGCCTCTTAGGAAATATTTCATGTACGCTCTCGTAGAACAACAAGAAGAAGATTTACCGCGTGCTGAACTTGAGCTACTTGCTCAGTTTAGAGGTATTGCTAAAGCTTATGCAAACTATCATCACCAGCCCGACTGGGCCGCTTATCTTAACCGTTATTTCACTAATCGTGCTTACCCAGATTTTGGTTATTGTAGTCAAGCAGCGCAAGATTTCATCACTGTCCTTGACGCTGTTAGTTTAATTGATCACTCAGGTAAGTGCATTACCGCCATTGACAACCAATTGACTCTCTTTACGGCTTTTAGCAGCGAAGACCAAAAAAAAATCGTGGATATCTTCTATGATTTTTTTATAAACCTCCAACAAGAGCAAGCAGAAAGCCTACGCACACGGAAAATCGCGATTGAAACCACGTTAAAACAGGTATATAGCAGTGAATTTCTACCACAACCATTCACTGTATGGCTGTCACAAGAAATTGACCAAGCTTTTGATAAACCACAACCAATGGCAAAAACTCAGTCCTATTCAGCAATCCCCACAAATGACGCCCACTCAACCACAGCGTCATTATTACAGGATTTTGTATTACAGGATTTTGAAAGTGCCGATACGACAACTGAAGCCCCGGCAAAACTGCCGCTTAAATTTACCTATGACCTGAAACTCTTCGTTAAACAATGGTACGACGATGGAACAAGAATCACGACCTTGTTGAAAGCGTTTAAAAAGAAAATTAATCATTTAGCGGACACGCTCGGCACCACTGGCCCTCGCTTGCAACGGGCAGAGTTAAACGATACGCCTCTATGGCAAAATCCTTATGAATTAAGTATTAGAAATACCCGTTTCTCTTCACTCGAAAAACAAGCTAAGCGTGACTTGCAATTATGGCATTGGCGCTACGGCACTACCAGCGCGGCAATTATCGGCGTAGGAGAAGGTTTGGTCGCAGTCACCGGTTTAAGCGGTAAAACAGCCATCCCTCCTTTAGTGATCATGCTGATCGTCGGCTTATCCGGTTGGTATATTAATTACTTGCTATTCAGAGGAGATATTCGTGGTTGCTTAGATGAATTTCGCATTAAGAAAACCCTTGACGATAACACAATACACCGACGGATATTTTTAAACCAAGATAATACCCCGCTATCTTGGGGGCAAATAGCCAGTATTAGCTCTTTTGGATTCGCGTGTCTTGCGGTAGGACTCGTGTTTGGTGCTTTGAGTTTTGTCAGCAGTAAAGAACAATTGCCCATACTATTCGAAGAATTATACTTCCCGTTTCAGGTCAATGCTCTCGGCTTGTCTATTTTAGCCGCTACACCAGCTATTTCTGTCGGCGTAGGCTTTACGGCGATTTTTTTACGCACCATTATTGAAGGCATTAAAAATGAACAATGGCAGGATATCGGTACGCTATTACACAGTTTAAAACATCCGGCCTGGCAAGAAATGACGGGCAGCGAAAAGAGTCTACGGGCTTATCATGCCATGCTAAAAGCGCTGATGATGGCACTGACCATTACTATTACTGGCTTGGTCGCGTATTTTAGTTTTCCAGTCTTTAATGAAGATTGCCGCGCTTTAATTGCGATGCTGGGCGATGCTGGGATGGCCGGGCCGGCATTAGCCTTTATCGCCACGTTAACCAATAATATTGTTTCAGTCCCTTTTCAAATTAGAGCTCCTTACAACATACTCAATGGCTGGATCACTACCGAGCAGGCATTTTCAACCTTAAGCCAGACTGAACAAAAAATGACTGCCTCACCGCTACAAAACATCAATCATCGTATCGAAAAGCTAAAGATCTTTCTTGCCCTGTTAACTGGTTTGATCAATGCCGTCGGTCAAGGCTATTTATTCATGGACAACCGGTCAATCGATGCTATGGTGCTGTCTTTTTTAATGACCGCAGCATTTTCTTTTTTCCCCAACCTGTATGCGGCTATGGAAACGATCAGCCGGCACCATGATCATTTGCACTGTTCAGAAAATATGCCTAATAGTTGCAACAGTTCTTTTATGAGCTCGCTAGGAGTAAGCCGTTCTGCTAGTTTAGTTCTAATTAGTAGCCCAAATTCAAGCCCTCAATTCACTAAAAGTGAGGGCAGTTCCCCTTATAATGTTCTATCAAGAAAAGGGTCTGATACCAGCCTATAGTAGCCGCTGCACCCGTATTAAGCCATCTTCTTGGTAGGTACTACGGCGACATTATCACGCACATAGCTTGGCAAAGCATCGGCGGGATTTAACCGAGCATGCCAATTCAAGGCGGCTAATTCGGCTATCGAACACGCCGATGGCAATGCCTGAGTGGCACAGTGCCAGCGCGTTTCTTCTTGGTGAGCATAAGCGGACCAGCCGGGGCCACAAATAACCAGAGGCTTAAAGTCGCTCGCCGTTAAAAATTTCACTAATTCGTAATACGAATGCAAATGTTCGCCCTGTACTTCTTGCACCCCAGTGACTGCCGACACCTGATACACGGCCCAATACAATTGTTGCATCCGAGCATCGAGAGTCGCTAACAAATAGCCTTCTGGATTACTGGTGCGAGCCGCCCAGGCTATTGCCGCTAAGGTTGACACAGGAATAACCGGAATATCGAGCCCGAAAGCTAAGCCTTGTGCTACTCCCGCCGCCATTCTGACGCCCGTAAAACTGCCAGGCCCGCGACCAAAAGCAATGGCATCGCACGCAGTCAGGGAGCTTTCAGCTTCGGCCAACAAAACTGTGACCATCGGCAATAATTGTTGACTGTGTTGCTGCGGAATGATCGCTTCGCGTGCTAATATCGCGCCGTTTTGATAGAGCGCTACGGAACACGCGTCACTCGAAGTTTCTATGGCGAGAAGTTGCATGATAAGATGGCACCGTAAATATTTTGCCTATTTTACCTGATTTATTTTGAGAAATTATTTTTATGTCACTCCTTAACGCTTATTGGCACACCTGGATCGGGCATAGACGGCGGCGCTTACCGTATCGCTCTTGGTGGCAAACACTTCATCTAGATGGCCCCTTGCTGGTAGCCTTGTTATTACTCAGCGGCTGCGGCCTGGTAATTCTCTATAGTGCTAGCGGGCAAAGTTGGCTAACGGTCAGTCAACAAGCGGTAAAATTAAGTTTAGCCTTTATTTTCTTGATTGTTTTAGCGCAAATTCCGCCCCAACGTTACCGCCTCTGGGCTCCCTGGCTCTACAGTGTCTGTGTCTTAATGCTGGTGATGGTCTTAGCCTTGGGCGTTATCAGCAAAGGTTCACAACGCTGGCTTAATTTAGGCTTGTTTCGCTTTCAACCGTCAGAATTGATGAAGCTAGTGATGCCTTTGATGTTAGCTTGGTATTTTGATGGCTTTAGCTTACCACCCACCCTTAAACAATTAGCTACCGCGCTGGTCTTGATCTTGATACCGGTATTATTAGTCGCCAAACAACCGGATTTGGGAACCGCACTGATCATCGCTTTCGCCGGTATCGGCGTTATTTTATTAGCCGGAATTCGCTGGAGCATTGTCATCTGTGCT
>CANCKG010000046.1 GCA_947378515.1 Gammaproteobacteria bacterium
GTACCTCGGCCTACGCCTAAGGTTTCACAAGGTGCGGACTTGTTCGATTTGCACACCTCTGCCAAGTCTAAAACACTCCGGCCTAAAGGCCGGAGACTTTCTTGCTGGTAGCAAAATCGCGATCTTTTCATTTAGGCTTTTCATCCTGCCTGAACGAAAAGCCCTGCCAAGAGCGTCATTGCCCTTGGCGTTCAACCAAAAAATATACGGTATTTTTTGGCCTCACCACCCTTTAACATGCACCACAGCTAAGTTTCCCGCTCGTGGTGCTGAATAGATATCATGATTATTTGGCGTGACTTAGCTTTGCAAGCATATGAACCCATCTGGCGCGCGATGCAACGCTTTACCAGTGTGCGAACGGAAAGCACCTGTGATGAAATTTGGTTGTTAGAACACCCCTCTGTGTATACCCAAGGCATGGCGGGTAAGCCGGAACATATCTTAGCGCCGGGTATTATTCCAGTGATTAACATCGATCGCGGTGGTCAGGTGACCTATCATGGGCCAGGGCAATTAATTGTCTATTTTTTGTTGGATTTAAAACGTCGATCATTAAGTCCACGGCAATTAGTCAGCTTGATTGAAAATGCCGTAGTCGAAGTGTTAGTGTCATTAGGTTTAGACGCATACGCTAAAGCAGAGGCTCCGGGTATTTATGTCCAGGGTGAAAAAATCGCCTCACTGGGTTTGCGAATTCGGCGCGGTGCCTCTTATCATGGCTTGAGTATCAACGTTAAGATGGATCTTAAGCCTTTTTCTGGCATTAATCCTTGTGGTTATAGCGCCCTTGGCGTCACCCAAGTGAGTCAATTGGTACCGAATTTGACTGCTAACGATTTTCGACAGTTAATTCTGCACCATTTACAAACGGTTTTTTCATGAAAGTGACACGAAACATCCACGGCGTATTATTGCTGGATAAACCACTTGGTTGGAGTTCAAATCATGCGGTACAAAAAATAAAACGGCTTTTTTCTGCTGCTAAGGTAGGGCATACGGGGACGTTGGATCCATTGGCCACTGGCATGTTAGCGCTGTGTTTGGGAGAGGCGACAAAATTCGGTCAATGCTTACTCGATGCCGATAAAAGCTATCAAGCAGTCGTTAACTTAGGTCAAGCGACGGCTACCGGAGATCGAGAAGGCAGTGTGATTGCGACCAGTGAAGTTCCTATGCTAAATGCCGCCATTTTACAGCAAATTGCTCAACAATTTACCGGTTTGACCAGTCAAATCCCGCCGATGTATTCGGCATTAAAAGTGAATGGGAAAGTTTTATACCAATTAGCCAGAAAGGGCGAAGTGGTTGAGCGAGCAGCGCGAACGATCATGATCCATTCTTTGACCTTAGTGTCGCTAAACCCCCGTCAATTGGTGTTAGGCGTTCAGTGTAGCAAAGGCACCTATATTCGCACCCTCGCGGAAGATATTGCCCTGGCCCTTGGCACCCATGCCCATTTGCAATCCTTATGTCGCACGAAAGTAGCACATTTATCGAGTACAGCCATGGTGAATTTTGAACAATTAGAACACTTAAGCGCTGCTGAATTAGATCGACATTTACTACCGGTTGATAGTTGTGTGGTTGAATTGGCTAAATTATCGTTAACTATGCAAGACACTCAGCGACTTTTATGGGGCCAAGATGTCGTGTTAGCGTCCCCGAAAGAACCTGGATTGCGACGACTCTACAATGAACGGGCACAATTTTTAGGCTTGGGCGAGTGGCAGTTAAGTGGTCAATTGCTGCCGCAACGCTTAATCAATCCTACTTTGTGGGCGGATCTATGATGATCGGAACAGGATTCTGGACTATTATTCTGGTGCATTTATTGGGTTGCATGAGTCCAGGGCCAGATTTTATTTTAGTGGTGAAGCAAAGTCTTAGCTTTAATCAGCGCACTGCAATTTTTACTGTGTTAGGGGTGTCCAGCGGCATTTTAATGCATAGCAGTTATTGTGCTCTTGGGCTAGGTTTGATTTTAGCGAATATCCCCTGGTTTTTTCAAGTGTTAAAAATAGTCGGCGCTGTGTATTTGGTCTATTTAGCCATTAAAATAGCCTGTGCTAAAAATAGTCTGCCGACCTTGACAGCTAATGCTCAGACGATTAGCCCGTGCGCTTGGCAAAGTTTCAAACAAGGTTTTTTTTGCAATGCCTTAAATCCAAAAGCGATGTTATTTATTTTAGGCCTTTTCATCATGGTGACTAAATTTCATAATTCATGGTGGTCACTGTTTTTTGTGATTGAAACAACGGCAGTGACTTTTCTATGGTTTGCATTAGTTGTGTACGGTTTTTCTCATCCAAGCCTTAAAATAAAATTATTGGCACTTCAAAGCAAAATCAATAAATGCCTCGCTTTATTTTTAGTGGTGTTTGCGATGCAATTATTATTTGGAAACCATTAAAGCAATGCGCTATTTTCATCAAGCACCTTTTACGCAGCAAGTTGCCGCGGGTTCTATAGTGACGATCGGTAATTTTGATGGTATGCATTTAGGTCACCAAGCGTTGTTGGCTGAATTAAAGCAGCAGGCACATAACCGCGGTTTAACCTCGAGTGTCGTTTTGTTTGAACCGCAACCGAGTGAATATTTTAAAAGCTTAGCCGCTCCTGGACGCTTGATGCGCTTAAGAGAAAAAGTAGCGTATTTGCAGAGTATCGGTATTGAACAAATTCTGTGTTTAAATTTTAATCAAAAATTAGCGAGTCTATCGGCTAAGGCTTTTGTTGACGATATGTTAATTCAGCAATTACACGCCAAACATATTTTGATCGGTGATGATTTTCATTTTGGTGCTGGACGGCTTGGGGATATGACGTTATTAGCACAGTATGCGGATCAAGGTGCCTTTAGTGTCAGTGCCTTTGCGGCCCATTTAAAAGACACGCTGCGGGTGAGCAGTTCATTAATTCGGAAGGTGCTGGCTAAGGGTGATTTACGCTTAGCGGCATCTTTGTTGGGCCGACCTTTTAGCCTAACTTCAACTGTTATTTACGGTAAGCAGCGTGGACAGCTGATGAATTTTCCAACGATTAACATGGGCTTGCATCGTCGGGTCGTGCCATTGAAAGGGGTTTTTGCCGTTCGTGTCAGTGGGTTGTCAGATCATCGGGTAGTTAATGGGGTGGCGAATCTCGGTGTTAGGCCGACTGTAGGTGGGAGCCTTGCTTTGTTGGAAAGCCATTTATTTGATTTTTCTGAAGATTTGTATGGCCAACGTTTAACTGTTGAATTCCATCACAAACTCCGCGATGAAGTAAAATTTGCTTCTTTTGACGACTTAAAAGCCCAAATCGCACGCGATTGTGTGTCTGCCAAACAGTTTTTTGGATGATAAGAATGTCGCGTATAGGATTTACGGGTAAGCGCGCAAGTGTTAAGAAATCGCCACAAATCAATAATGCTTCACTATTCAGCACAATTCTTGATCTGGATCAATTTTTCTAAAAAATAGAACGACTAAAATTAAAGTCCAAAACAATAACTCGTGAGGCTTTGGATTTAATGGCTATCAGCTTAGCAACGCTCGATGTCGTGACTCTGTCGCGTATTCAATTTGGTATGACTGCTTTATATCACTTTCTGTTTGTCCCCCTCACCTTAGGCTTATCGGTGTTACTCGGTATCATGGAAACGATCTATGTAATGACCGGCAACGCTATTTGGAAAAAGCTGACCCAATATTGGGGTGCGCTGTTTGGCATCAATTTTGTGATGGGGGTGGCGACAGGCATTACCATGGAATTTCAATTCGGCACGAATTGGGCTTATTACGCCCATTATGTTGGTGATGTCTTTGGTACCCCGTTAGCGATCGAAGGCTTTATGGCTTTTTTCTTAGAAGCAACCTTTGTTGGGATGTTCTTTTTTGGTTGGAATCGCTTGAGTAAAGTCGGTCATTTATCGACGACGTGGTTAGTTGCTTTGGGCTCTAATCTCTCCGCGTTGTGGATCTTAATTGCTAATGCGTGGATGCAACATCCCGTGGGCGCGCATTTTAATTATCAAACCCTTCGCATGGAAGTCAGTGATTTTAGTGCGATTTTATTTAATTCAGTGGCGCAAGCAAAATTTATTCACACCGTGAGTGCTGGTTATATTACTGGGGCGGTGTTTGTGTTAGCAATCAGTGCTTATTTTTTATTGCAAAAGCGCAATCGTGAATTTGCCTTGCGGTCAATGACGGTGGCGGCATCTTTTGGTTTAGCAGCCGCATTATCGGCGATTGTGTTAGGTGATGAAAGTGGTTATTTGGTGGGTGAAAATCAAAAAATGAAATTGGCGGCGATCGAAGGAGCTTGGCATACCGAAGTGGCACCCGCTAGTTTGACGATTTTTGGTGTACCAAATCAAGCAACGCATACGACAAATGATGCTATTCGAATCCCTTATTTATTAGGTTTGATTGCGACGCGTTCGCTCGATACCCCGGTCGATGGTATTGAAGAATTGGCGAATGCCAATGCCATTCGAATTAAAGATGGCATTCAAGCTTACAGTGCATTGAAGATTTTGTTGAAAGACCCCACGAATACCGCGGCGCAACAACAATTAGCCAAACATCAGGAAAATTTGGGCTATAGCTTATTATTGAAGCGTTATACGGTGAATGTGAGTGATGCGACGCAAGCGCAAATTGCACAAGCTGCCAAAGATACGATTCCCGAAGTAGCCCCGTTGTTTTGGAGTTTTAGGATCATGGTGGGTTGTGCATTTTTCTTTTTAGCGCTGTTTAGCTGGGCTTTTTATCTATCTTATAAACGACGGTTAGAAAACCGGTGGTTTTTAAGGCTAGCTTTGTGCAGTTTGCCATTACCGTGGTTAGCGTCAGAAGCCGGTTGGTTTGTGGCGGAAAATGGTCGACAACCGTGGGCGATCGATGGGGTGTTACCGACGTATCTTGGCACCTCGTCCTTAGCGACGAGTGATTTATGGATTAGCTTAGCGGGCTTTATTGGCTTTTATACGGTGCTGGCTATCGTTGAAGTGTATTTAATGATCAAATACATTCGCTTAGGCCCAGATCATTATCAGCATGCGAGATAGCATTTGCGCGTAGAAAACTTAGCGCAGATGCTGTTTAAGAGGGCACGATTTCCTTCTTGATGGTGACGCATCGCGTAAAAAACTAATTGACTATTTTAGGTGCTTTCATGTTTGACTATACGACGTTAAGAGTGATTTGGTGGTTGTTGTTAGGGTTATTATTGATCGGCTTTATTATCATGGATGGTTTTGATTTAGGAGCGGTCACCCTGATGCCGTGGGTCGCTAAGACCGATGAAGAAAAACGCATCGTGATTAATTCGGTAGGACCTGTGTGGGAAGGCAATCAAGCATGGATAATCTTAGGTGCAGGCGCTATTTTTGCCGCGTGGCCTTATGTGTATGCCGCCGCTTTTTCAGGCTTTTATTTAGCGATGTTAATTGCGCTCAGTGGCTTTATTTTACGGCCAGTGAGTTTTAAATATCGCAGCAAACTGAATCATGTTACGTGGCGTAAAATCTGGGATGTGTTATTGATGTTAAGTGGTTTTATTCCCTCCTTGATCTTTGGCGTGGCGATAGGCAATATTCTCCAAGGCGTGCCGTTTCATTTTGATGAAATGTTGCGGTTTTTTTATACCGGCAGTTTTTGGGCCTTGCTCAATCCTTTTGCTTTATTGTGTGGTGTGCTCAGTGTCATTATGATCTCGATGCATGGCGCTGTTTATTTATGCAGCAAAACGCGCGGCGTAGTTCAAATTCGCACCAACAAAGCCGCACGAATGTGTGCTTTATTCGTCATTGGGTTATTTGCCCTTGGTGGTATTTGGTCATTGTTTCTGGCCAGTTATGTGCAAGTTCATCCAGTATCGATGTTCGCACCATCGAATCCTTTGCATAAAATTATGCGTTTGGAATATCATCACGCACTGGATAATTATCGACACTATCCGTATTTTATTATCGCACCGGCCTGTGGTTTTTTAGGAGCCATAGGTGTGTTGTTCAGCGTGAAGTTTAAGCACTATAAATGGGCGTTTATCAGCAGCGCGTTGAGTATTTTTGGGATCAT
>CANCKG010000047.1 GCA_947378515.1 Gammaproteobacteria bacterium
CATCTGTGCTTTAATCGCACTATGTGGTTTAGGTCCTATACTGTGGCATTTTATGCATGATTATCAAAAACAGCGGGTTTTCACCTTACTCAACCCAGAACACGATCCTCTTGGCAAAGGCTATCACATCATTCAATCTAAAATTGCCATCGGTTCAGGTGGGATATGGGGTAAGGGTTGGTTACATGGCTCGCAAGCACACTTATCGTTTTTGCCAGAACATGCCACCGATTTTATTTTCGCTGTCAGTGGTGAAGAATTTGGCTTTCTCGGCAGTGTGGTGTTAATTGCCTTGTTTTGTTTTATTTTAGGTCGCGGGCTCTTCATTACCTTAGCCGCAAAAGATTCTTTTGGTCGCTTAGCCGCCGGTAGCATCACTTTATTATTTTTTTTATCGGCTTTTGTCAATATGGCGATGGTGTCAGGTTTATTGCCAGTGGTGGGTATACCATTGCCGTTAGTAAGTTATGGCGGTACTGCTTTAGTCACTTTTATCGCCTGCTTTGGCATTGTCATGAGTATTCATGCTCACCCCAAACTCGTCAGCACTTAAAACATGCCTTACAAACTTTAATAGTATCCATTCACCACATTTTCCTATTTCTCGCGTAGATCTACGCCAGTGGCGACTGGCAGCGATGGGGGATTGTTAAGGGGGATAACCGCGATTCTCCCCCTTAACCTGCACTAGCGCGGGTTCCCCGCGCGTAGGTGCTGAATGGATACCTTTAATATTAAATTACTCACACGCTGCACGCGAGAAACATGAAAAATAATACAAATAAAATATACTTAACGCTGATAGTAAGTTTAGCATTAGTTGGCTGTGGCTCGAGCATTCCCAAACACACGCCGTATCTCGTCAACAATGTCAATCAACGGGCAGTGGTGATTGCCGCGCAAACCCATAATCAATTGCGCCCCCAATTAGTGACGCTCGCGCTACGCTCTTACAACAATGCCCAATTAGACGGTTATGGCAATAAACATATTTTGACTATTATCGATTATTCGCTGCCATCAACCCAGAATCGGTTATGGATTATCAATCTCGATACCAATCGCGTCATTTTCGATGACAAAGTCGCTCATGGCAGTGGCAGTGGTAGCTTGTATGCGACGCATTTTTCAGATCAAATGGATAGCCGCCAGAGCAGCATTGGGATGTATCAAACCAGTTCGAATGGCTATCGGGGCCGCCACGGTTATTCTTTACGGTTAATAGGGTTAGAGCCTGGCTATAACGATCAAGCATTCAAACGGGCGATTGTCTTACACAGTGCTCCTTATATCAGCGACACCTTTATTCAAGCACACGGCATGGCTGGCCTCACCTGGGGCTGCCCTGCCATCAATCCGCAGTATATCAGACCCGTTATCAATACCTTGAGTGGTGGCACGCTGATTTTTGCTTATGCCAATGTTCCAGTGTGGTTAAAAAATTCACGTTTTTTACAAGTCAGATGATAGAGGACATGAGGACAGAAAATTTTGTCATCCGTCATCTGTCATCTGTCTTCTGTCTTCTGAACACCAATCGCAACAGGAATCCCGGTTTGTTCGGCAACGGCTGCACCGACTCTTTGCCAATCGATCGTTGCTGGATGGTCTTTGGTCGCTAAAGCAATTTGTTCATTCGCCGAATGCGCATTGTAGTATTCATCAAAAGGACTCACCGCTTGCAAGTACAAGACATGATTTTGCCAACCCGCTTTATCTTCGACATGGGTGATGGTCACGCGCGTTCCCACTGGCACATTATTGTATAAAAACTCAATATCACTATCCCATAAGCGCATGCAACCGTGTGAAGCGCGCCGCCCAATCGAACGGGGCGCCAGAGTGCCATGCAATCGCAAGCCTTCAATACCCAAATACAAAGCATAATGACCCAAGGGGTTTTCAGGATCGGTTGAACTGTAAAAGGATTTTAAGCGCTTACCCTTTTCAATACTGTCTGCCATGATCGAAGGCGGTACAGTCCACGTCGGATTAGCGATTTTCGATTGCACCTCGGTAGTTCCAAGCGGGGTATTCCAACCGACTTTGCCGGCTGCGATCGGAAAGGTATCAACTTCCGTACCATTTAAAGGGAAATAATAAACACGTAATTCAGCCAAATTAACGACGATACCCACTCTTAAGGTCGGTAAAATATAGCGCGCTGGAATTTGCACTGGCGTGCCTTTGTGTAAGGCTTTAGTGGCTGATAAATTTTTGTTGGCGCTAACCATTTCTAAATAGCCGATATCAAAGTCTGCACCCACTTCGGCGAGCGTTTGTGAATCTTCTAAGGTCACAACATTAACTTGACCCACCACATCATCCCCAACTGGTGGCAATAAAAAAGTTAACGCAAAGACCGACTGAACACTAGCCCATAAAAGGCTTAAGCAAAAAATCTTAGTGACTACTGTTGAAATTCCTTTCATCTTCATCCTGTTATATAAATTTAGGTGCTCTACAAATACGTAACACGCTGGAACCACGAATTACTCGCCTATGGATCATCTGGCTCGCGACTCCGACGGGCAGGCCGTATCGAGTAAGCCGAGGGAACTGCCCTTACTATTCATCGTTATTCCTTACAAATATTTTGAATGAGTTAACCAATTACGGTCTGGTGCATAAGCAAATAACAAGGTTCCAGCTTTAATCGTATTGATCACGGCATTAGCGACGCTAGGATTTAACGCAAAGCAACCGAAGCTTCGACCTAAACGTCCATGAGTACTGGCAAATTGGGGGCTGACATAATTGGCCGCATGCACCACGATATTACGCGCCGCAGCATTTTTATTAAAGCCTTTTTCTAAGCCATTAAGGCGCAATGAATAACCATGCTGACCTTGATAAGGCTCGCCAGTAACAAATAACCCCAAGCTTGATTTTAAACTTTGCGGTTGATCGGAAAAGACGGTTGGAATATTTTCACCGCTATTTTTGGCGTGCGCCACTAATTCTTGAAACAATAAGTTATTATTTTTTAAATCAAAGACCCATAAGCGCGGTACCGTTGAAGCTTGTGAATAATCGACAATCGTTAAAATTTGTTGATTATCAAAGCCTTCTGCTCGCGCTTTTTGATAAGATACTAAGCCCAATTGCAAGGCCCGCGGATTAAGACCTGGTGCTTCATGACACAAGGCCTTCAGGGTTGCTTCAAAATCTTGCGGCATCGTGGCTGTTTGGGCTAGCACTTGCTTTGTTAGTAATAACGCGCCGGTTAACAGGCTCAATTGCAGATATTTCTTAACGATTACCACGCTCACCCCACAGGTATTGTCGAGTCACCACTGTAGCATAGTCAGCTTAAGACTACCTTAAGGGAAAGCCTTAAACATAACTCATAACTGTTCACGACACGCTGTGCGCGACTAAGCCATCAGCCGTTCGGTAATATAGCTATTCGCCGCTTCTAAGGCTGCGGTGATTTTCTGTACTTGATCTCCCGAACCGGTAGCAAAATCAGCTCGGCCACCGCCTTTACCACCGACCATGCCAGTTAGCTGACTAATCAATTGCCCCGCTTGGCAGCATTTGGCGACATCACCACTGGCCAGTGCGATCAACTGCACCTTATGTTCATGCACCGTGGCTAACACAATGAAGCATGAAGCTAAACGATCGCGCAAGTACTCACCAAGATTTTTTAATGCCGCGCCATCAAAATCAGTAACCTGTTCAACTAAAACATTCACCGCACCCATTAGCTTAACATTAGCGATTAATTGTTCAGCCAATAGCTGAGCGATTTTCGTTTGCGCTTGCGCTAAAGCGACTTCTTGCTGTTTGGCGTTAAGTAATAATTGCTTCAAACGATCTAATAATTGCTTCGGTTTAGCTTTAACGGCTTGGCTCGCCGCCAGTATTTCAGCTTGCAAAGCAGCGACCCATTGCAGTGCGCAAGTGCCTGTCACTGCTTCGAGGCGTCGAATACCGGCCGCCACGCCTGATTCGGACGTTATTTTAAATAACCCGATGTTACCGGTGTGATTCACATGCGTGCCACCACACAATTCTTTCGACACATCCCCCATCGACAACACTCGCACTTCTGCCCCATATTTTTCACCAAACAAAGCTGTAGCACCGGCTTCAATAGCGTCTTCTGGCGTCATCAATTGGGTAATGACCGAATAATTCGCACGAATAAAGCCATTCACTAACGTTTCGATGTCTTGTAATTGTTCAGCGGTCACCAAGCTCGGGTGAGTAAAATCAAACCGTAAGCGTTTAGCATCGACAAGCGAGCCTTTTTGTTCGACATGAGAGCCTAATACCTGCTGCAACGCGGCATGCAATAAATGCGTGGCCGAATGATTGCATGCTGTGGCTTGGCGCGCTTTAGCATCAACGAACGCGTCAACTTGTTCAGCGACAGTCAAATAGCCACGCGTGACCGAGCCATAATGTACGATTGCCTGAGCCACTTTTTGGGTATCGGTCACGGCAAATAAACCCGTTGGCGTTTGAATGACGCCTTGATCACCCACTTGACCGCCCGATTCGCCATAAAAAGGACTACTCACTAGAATCACTTGACCACTTTGACCGTGCGTTAATTGTTGAACCAATTCGCCCTCTTGATACAATTCACAGATCGTCGTGCTTAAGGCTAACTGCTCATAACCGATAAATGTCGAGCTACAGTAGGTGCTTAAACTGGATTCAGTCCTAGCATTAAATTTACTGGCGGCTTTCGATAAACTGCGTTGCTTAGCCATGGCTGCTTCAAAGCCAGCTTCATCGATGGTTAATTCTTGTTCACGCGCAATATCGGCCGTTAAATCCAGCGGAAAACCGTAGGTATCGTACAATTTAAACACCGCATCGCCAGGAATAACTGTGACTGCACCCAATGCACCAATCACTTCGGTCAATAAACTTAAACCCAAAGCCAGCGTTTTGGCAAATTGTCGCTCTTCTTGCAACAAGACCGCTGCTATAGCTTGTTGTTTCGCGCTTAAGGCCGGGTAGGCTTCCCCCATCACAGCTACCAAGGCTGGCACTAACTGATGAAAAAAGGGTTCAGTTAACCCCAGTTTATGGCCATGGCGAATCGCCCGACGAATGATCCGGCGCAAGACATAACCGCGACCCTCGTTAAGCGGTAACACCCCATCGAGAATTAAAAAGCTACTCGCACGAAGATGATCGGCAATCACCCGCAGCGATTGATTCGCTAGATCGGAGCAATTCGCTAAGCTTGCCGCAGCTTGGATTAAGGGTAAAAATAAATCGGTGTCATAATTATTGTGCACATTTTGTAACACCGCCGCTAACCGCTCTAAACCCATGCCAGTATCGACCGATGGTTTGGGTAAGGGCGTCAATGTGCCATCAATGCTACGATTAAACTGCATGAACACTAAATTCCAAATTTCGATATAGCGATCGCCATTTTCCTCTGGCGTGCCGGGTGGACCACCCCAAATATCGGCCCCGTGATCATAAAATATTTCCGAACAGGGGCCACAAGGACCGGTATCGCCCATCGACCAAAAATTATCTTGCGCACCGATTTCAGATAAACGCGCCGGATCGATACCAATTTCATTCAACCAAATATCCCGTGCTTCAGCGTCTTGATCAAATACCGTGATCCACAAACGCTCTTTAGGTAATTGCAATTCTTCGGTTAAAAAGCGCCACGCTAGGAAAATGGCATCCCGCTTAAAATAATCACCAAAACTAAAATTGCCCAACATTTCAAAAAAAGTGTGATGCCGCGCGGTATAACCGACATTTTCTAAATCATTGTGTTTACCACCGGCGCGCAAACACCGTTGACTCGACACCGCTCGGCTATAAGGACGCTGATCGGTCCCTAAAAAAACATCTTTAAATTGCACCATGCCAGCATTGGTAAATAATAAAGTCGGGTCATTACCCGGCACCAAACTACTCGACGGCACAATAGTGTGATTTTGTTCGGCAAAAAAACTTAAAAAACGGCTGCGAATATCGGAAGATTTCATAGAAAGATCATTATCACTAAAAGATATAAAGAGTATCGGCTATTGTAAGCTGCAACAGCTATT
>CANCKG010000048.1 GCA_947378515.1 Gammaproteobacteria bacterium
GTATCTATTCAGCACTGTGCGCGGGAAACCCGCACGCAGTGCATGTTAAGGGGGAGAATCGCGATTCTCCCCCTTAAAATCCCCCATCGCGTAAGGAGCCACTAGCAAGCTTCTACGTAAAATGTAGTAAATGTGCTGAATAGATACAACTGGACACGGATTTATATTTTATATTTTAACTTTTCAAAAAAGCAGTCTAAATTTCCCGCCCGCTATAAGCCTCTATAAAACCCTATTGAGCAAAGGCAATCTCAAACTCTAAACGATTGACTTACTATTAAAAGCACTAGGTTTCGAGTTTCATATTAAAGCCGTGTAAAAACCATGCTAAAATCACTCTAATATACACACGCGAAAAATACTCATGTCAGCCATTCAGCATACCGATTCCATTATTACCATCACGCCTGTGATGGAAGAGTCTTCATTGATCATCACCGATTCTGCGGCCGCAAAAATTCATGAATTGATGTGTGAAGAAAATAATTCTGCTTTACGTTTACGTATCTATATCACCGGCGGTGGCTGTTCAGGTTTTCAATATAACTTTGCCTTCGAAGAAACCGTCAATATCGATGACACGGTAGTCTCTAAAAAAGTTCCGGCAGGAACGGGGGGTTATTTGGGTGAAGTGGCGGTGATGATCGATCCCATGAGTCTGCAATACCTCGAAGGCTCAACCATTCATTATAAAAATGATTTGGAAGGTGAACGCTTCGTCATCACCAATCCCAAAGCAAAAAGCACTTGCGGCTGTGGTTCATCATTTGACGCGTAATTAAGGACAATTAAACAGCATGCGCATTCACATTTTAGGCATTTGCGGTACTTTCATGGCTGGCATCGCGGTGCTCGCGAAACAATTAGGCCATAACGTCAGCGGTTCCGATCAGCACGTTTATCCCCCGATGAGTGACCAGTTAATCGCCCAAGGCATTCAATTAACCAGCGACTTTGAAATTGACCAATTAACGCCCGCGCCTGACTTAGTCATCATTGGCAACGCCATGAAACGCGGCAATCCTTGCGTCGAATGGGTATTGAATCAGCAAATCCTCTACACTTCTGGCCCCGAGTGGTTATATGATGCGATCCTCAAAGATAAATGGGTCTTAGCAGTCGCCGGCACCCACGGCAAGACGACCACCTCCAGCTTATTAGCGCATATTCTTGAAATAAGCGGTTTAAACCCTGGCTTTCTCATCGGCGGTGTACCCGAAAATTTTGGCGTATCGGCGCGTTTAACTGACAGCGCCTTCTTTGTGATTGAAGCCGATGAATACGATTGTGCATTTTTTGATAAACGCTCTAAATTTTTGCATTATCGTCCCCGCACCACTATTGTCAACAATCTAGAATTCGATCATGCCGATATCTTTGATCATTTGAGCGATATTCAAAAGCAATTTCATTATCTGGTGCGTGCAATGCCATCGACCGGCTTACTCATTTGCCCGACCAATGACTCCGCCTTGGATGAAGTCTTAAACAAAGAGTGCTTTACGCCTATTCAGCGCTTCGGCATTGACCAAACTGCCGATTGGCAAGCAACTGCCTTATCGACCGATGGCTGTCAATTTACCCTTATCCACAATCACGCACCTATCGGCACGGCAAGCTCAGTGTTAATGGGCCGACACAACATCAATAATGCCTTAGCTGCCATCGCTGCCGCCCATCATGTCGGGGTACCGACGACGCTCGCACTAAACGCCTTAAGCACTTTTAAAAATGTCAAACGCCGAATGGAAATAGTCGGCTTGGTCAATGCCATTACTATTTATGATGATTTTGCCCACCACCCAACAGCCATTAAAACAACGCTAGAAGGTTTACGTGCTAAAGTTGGCGCAGCTAAAATTCTCGCTGTCTTAGAATGCGCTTCCAATACCATGCGCATGGGCATTCATGAACAGACCCTGGCTGCCTCACTGGCCGCTGCCGATCAAGCCTTTGTCTTAACACCGAGTAGTGCCAATTGGGATTTTAGAGCGAGTTTTCAACAATCGCCCGTCTCCGTTAAATTAGCCGATACGATCGAGGCCTTAGTCCAAGTAGTGATGCAAGCCACGAAGGCCGGGGATCATATTTTGATTATGAGTAATGGTGACTTTGGAGGCTTTCATCAAAAATTAACGCTCGCTTTACGTGCGCTTAATGCTTAATAAACGTCGATCACCTTGATAGGCTAGAGTGATCAACCAATCCGCTGGTGGCAAAAAACCCACACCTTTGTCCGGCCATTCAATCAAACAAATAGCGTCATTATCCAAATAATCACGAATGCCGATATAGTCGAGTTCGCTTGGGTCTTTTAAACGGTATAAATCAAAATGGAAAAAGCGGCGCGATGGACAATCATAAGTTTCTACCAATGTATAGGTAGGACTTTTAACTTGGCTTTGATACCCACCACTGGCTAAGAGGGCTTGAACAAACGTTGTTTTCCCAGCACCTAAAGGTCCTTCTAAATAGACAATGGCGCCTGGTGATACATCAAGTAGCCAAGCAGCCGCCAGGGTGTGCAATTGCGCTAAATCAACGAGGGTTGGCATAAAAAAAGCTAGCGTTTAACAGAAAACCTGATTGTGACAGTGAAAGAATCACTTAGCAAGCTTACTCGGCATCCGTTCCCGTAGCTTGCTCAACGATCTGGGCATTGATGATCCGAGCTTTCAAAATACGCCCTGCTTTGAAATGCGGTTTAGCACACGCAGCGGCAGTAATAAATTCGCCGGAACGTGGGTTGTGCGCGCGCCTGGGGCCATAATAGCGGCAAGAAAGACTGCCAAAACCACGCAATTCGATTCGACCTTCTTCGTCAAGCAGAGCTTCAATCATGCGATTAATGATGTCATCAACGCCTTTTTTAACTAGAAAATCACGGATTTTTGGATTGCGATTTGCTAAATGTGCCACTAATTCTGATTTCAACATAATAATTTATTCTTTTAATAGGCTAGAGTTAACAAAAAATCCAAGTGGCTATTTTAACAAAGCCTAAATAGCTCAGCAAGTTAATTCATAAATTTTAGACAATAAGATCTAGCCTACGCTTGATCGTCTATAATCAAGCGCAAAGAATAACTTGAACAATCCGTTAGTTAAGTTTTAATTCATCCAAATTCCTTAGCTGGTTTGAAACCCCGCCCTTCAGGGCGGTAGGAGCACCGTACCTACGCCTAAGGTTTCACAAGGTGCGGACTTGTTCGATTTGCACACCTCTTCCAAGTCTAAAACACTCCCTCCGGCCTAAAGGCCGGAGACTTTCTTGCTTTTCATTAACGCGACGGCTTAGTCTCTGACTGAGGTGACACTGAGGGAAATAATTCTCGACAACTGGCACGACTTGGAAACCTAGTAAGCCCAATCGAACTAACAGGAGCACTTAACGCCTGGCTCGACGACACTATAAAAGTACGCGGTGGCGTCATCAATAATGGCGCTGAGTGCGAAGCTGCAGCCATGGGTGCTGCGTCAGGCACAGTCACACTCGGTATCGACAGCAATGAAGGTTCCGTCAAAGGCGTTGACCTTGCCCCCCCTAAACAATTATCGCCAGGGCTTAACAGCATTGCCGGATTTACAGGTACGACCACATTTTTACTACTTTCATCAATCGCTTGACTTACATGGAACATAATTTTAATCCTCGACTACAATGAATGAAGCTTGATGGTAGCAAAGATTATTGAGGCTTCGATCAAATAGGCTAAATTTAAACTAGGGCTGCACGCTGGGTACTTCAGGCCAGCGCAGGGCGATGCCATACAGTTCACTTGGATTAAACGTACTTGGAATGGGTGGCGCTTGAGCACTTACAGGCAGAGCAAATGTCACCTGTAATGGCATGGCGCACGGAGAAGATAATGGCGACGTTGGTCGCACACCACTGGGGCTCAAACAACGAGGGCTACGTGGATTAGCACTTGACACTGGCGCTTCTTCGACAGCACACTCGGCTTTAACCTTTAGCACATAAGCGGTTACAGCGAGTTTTATAGCCGCCACATAATCTTGCTCACGTCGGCTCAAACTGTCGGGAAATTCAATTGTAAAATCTGCCAAATTAATGCTGGCGATAGTGGCGTGGCTGATATGCTCAAAAAATGTAGCCGTCGCGATTCTCGCCGCCATGGCGATTTTTTGCTGACCATTTTCCTGTTTGTTAGCGTTCATTGTTCACTTCCTGTGATGGTTAAAGACGGTTACGTTATAGCTGATATTGCTGTTAATCTCTACAAATCATTACCCCCAGTTCTGCTGAGATGGTGGATCTTGACGTAGCACCGTAAGATCGGCACTGGATCCATGACCACTAACCTGTGTTGCACTATGACCCAGTGAAGCAGCACCTGTCTCTAAAGATGAACTTGGCGGCTGTTGATCGTTATTATGGTTATTGTTGTTGTTATGAGTTGAGCTTAAGCTGAGATTCTGGCTGGGGCTCGGACTTACAGCACTTACCCCGTCACCAGACTTTGCCGACGATTTATTAGTAATATCTACATTTAGATTCAATTTCTTCGCAGCATGGATATATTCACATACTTCAATTTTGACTTGTTGAATAAATCTACTATTAACACTATCATTATCATTTGATCCTAATGTAGAATTAAACGTTAAACTTTCAGGGTCTATACTTGCTACTTCTGCCGGGCATTTATTAGCAAAATACGCTACCGTCGCCATTTTAGCGGCAATGCTAATTTTTTCCTCACGGAGCATCTGTTTAACAGTAGCGGGAATGATGACCCGTACACTCGTGCTATTCACATCAGCCTTCAAGTTAACGGTTGAATCATTAACGGTTTTAATACAAGTTAAATCTTTAGCAGCTGCAGTCAATGCATTTGCATTCAATGCAATGTCATTAACTGTTGCAAGTGCAAAACCTTTTTTATAAGCCCCATCACACGAGTCAACAACTAATCTTTTCCAATCGTCTGTTAACTTTGCCCCATAGTCATACTTTGATTTCTCAGTTAGAATTGCGTGAGCTTCTTGAGCTTTGACCACGGTAACTTGAGCGTCATTTGCGGCTTTTTCTGCAGCAGCAGCAGCGGCTGCGGCTTCGAGAGAAGCTGCAGCGACTATTATGGCGTTTGTCGCAGCATCCTCTGCTTCAGTTTTGACTTGAGTTTGAGTCTTAGTTACAGCTTCGGCTTTATCTTTAGCAATAGCTGCAGCGGTTGCAGCAGCTATTGCTTTATATTTAGCAGCGACTGCCGCTACTGATGCTTGAGTTATTGCTTCTTCTGATTTAAGCATAAGGCGTTGATCTTCAGCAGCCTGGGCAACAGCAATTTTTGCTGCGCGGTCTTCGAGACTATCAACAGGTTTTACAACTTGCTCATTTGTAATCATTAAACTTAAATCAAGATCACTCTCATCAACCACTGAAGAAAAAGGTACAGTAGTTGTGGTTGTCGTAGTTGTTGCTGGTGATGGTGATGGTGACGATGAAGGTGATTTTGGCACTGAACCAGTAGAATTGCTTACAAATAATTGAGACCCTGAGCGTGAGGGGAAATAGCTTTTTTCACTGCTTTCTAAATTATAGACAACATGTTGACTATCTTGCTGCTGTTGTTGCTGTTGCTGTTGTAGACTATTTGAACTCGGACTTGTATCTGGCATATCGAACCCCTTTAATGAATAATGAACCAGGTTCGATAGTAGCAAATATTATTGATCGGTCGATCAATAAGTCTAGATTAAACCCGCAATACCACAAAATCATCCGCAGCTTCAGCCATTGGAGCAGTTACCGGAATACGATTGTGTTCAAGAATATTTTGCTTAGCAGTTCGCGCTTTGGCACGTGCACCCAAGAACCCCATGGTCGTTAACGCCGCATTAACCCCCACTTGGGTCCAACGACTCAAACGATCCTCGGTCACTAGACTGATCACAAAATTAGCTGGCCCCGCCACTTCGGCGGCATTGCCAATATAATTCAAGCCCCAAGCGACTTTTTGCGCTTTACTTA
>CANCKG010000049.1 GCA_947378515.1 Gammaproteobacteria bacterium
GTGGAGTAAGTGAATAACATGGGTGTAATAATCGTGATAGTGGTACCATGAACATCATTGTCAAATTAGTCATGCCTTTGACTCCGACGAGCGACTCTAAAGGGTCGCCCCTGTGGATAAGTGCCTCACTGTGCCTGCTGAATAGGCGCCACGATTAACCCATGAGTAGCTGTTAAATTATTTTTTGTAGCTATTCAGCACTGTGCGCGGGAAACCCGCACGCAGTGCATGTTAAGGGGGAGAATCGCGATTCTCCCCCTTAAAATCCCCCATCGCGTAAGGAGCCACAGCTCAGCTTCTACGTAAAATGTAGTAAATGTGCTGAATAGATACTATTTTTTAACCTCGAAAGTGTCTACTAGACTGTGTCTTAGCTCATTCAAGACGAAATGTGGTGAATAGTTACCCAGAAAGCAAGATAGCTTTATGGTAGCAAAATCGCGATCTTGTAAGTCAAAGCGTGGAATCCCTGCTTTGACTTACAAGTCCTGCCAAGAGCGTCATTGCTCTTGGCGTGTCGGTAAAAAATGCAATGTATTTTTTACTCCTCACCCCGCTTAACATGCACTGCTACTAAGTTTTCCGCGCACAGTGCTGAATAGATAATTATTTTTTAACACAGTCGCTACGCTAAACTGGTAATCATCACTATTAAGCGCCATACTTTAACCACAATGGCACGACTTTATCTAAATAATTCATGAATTTCCATAGGCCTACTTTACTCTCGATATTGCCTAGCGGATCGGTCGTGACTTCGGGGAAGGCGATGCCGCAACCAAATAAACCCGGGGCAATGATGCCGCATTTATTGTTATAACTAAATTCATCTAAGCCTGTGATCGGTAAATGTTTGCGCTTGAAACCGACGGCATACACCACCTTGGTACACTCGGGCAAATATTGTTCGATATTGGCAGTATTCGACCAGACTCGGGTCAAATTCTTTGGTATTTCGCCATCGATATGTGCTCTTGCCCAGATCGCAGTATCACCTTTGAGGCCAGTATTATCAAATAAAATCCAATCTTCAAGCGGCATCGCATATTTTAATGCACCGTGATAAAAATTAATGACTCGTTTGACGCCAGCTGCCAGTAAATGACGAATGACGATGATCGCCGAGTGCGACGCGCCGAAAACAGCGACGGTGTCGTTGGTATCGCAATGGTTACTCAAGCGCTGTTGATCCAAGGCGATATCGATAGGGATCAGGGCCGGAGAGCTATAAGTTAACAGGCTTGGTTCGGCGCCAATGGCTAAGACAATATTGCGGGCGCGAATGGTGGTCGAGCCTAAGTCAGTTTGCCAGTGACGTTGCTTTAAGCTTAAGCGTTGCGCATGGCCTTTGATTGCGTTCACTTTTTGACACAGTCGATCTGTCACCCATTGCAGCGGTTCAGCGGCTAAGTGTAATGAACAGGTTTGTTGAGGGTCTAAGCTTTGCAAAGGGTAGTGATGGGGGCAGGCAGCAAAATCGAAGCTGGGGCTAAAGTCTAAGAATTTTAAAAATAATGCTACTGTGGTGTTACTCGAGACGCTGCGCCACTTGGTACCGAATTCACCTACTTTAAATTCAGGATCAAGCCACGCGATAGCGGTCGCAGGAATACCTTTATCCAGTAATTGACCTACCGAAGCGATTCCAGCAGGGCCGGCGCCAATGACAAGCCATTCAAATGTTTGCATGTTTTTTCCTAGAATAAATAGTGCGTTTAAAATAACACATTATTTATTCTAGGAAAAAGAAATGCGTGAATTATTTAATCCGGTACCGGAATATTGAACCCATTGAGGATCATTGATACGTGGCAATAATTGCCTATCAAGAAAATCAATTCAGCTGTACCTTCTTCGCCAAAATGCTTAATGGCATTCACATAAAGTGGTTCTGCTAAGGTACCGCCGTTGACTAAAGCCGCCGCAATGTCATAACTGAGCAGTTCATCTTCATTAAGATTATTAGGTCGAATTCCGGCGAGGATAGTAGCAATTGTCGTTTCATCAAGCCCTTTTGACTCTGCTACTAATACGTGAGCATAGAGTTCATAATCGGCATTAAATTTCGTACCTATAACAAGAATTGCTATTTCACGGACTAAAACTGGCAAGCTGGGGGACATAGACACGGATTTAGTGGCTTCCCATGCAGGGCCGCCATAGTGTGGAAATTTTAGCCAAGGATTCCATGGGCCAATGAGTGTATGGTCTTCTTTAATGGCTTTAAAAGCGGTAAATTTTGTTTCAATGATCGGCTTCATATCATCGTAAAGCCGCTGTTGTAACTCTGTTAAGTCCGTTAATTTTAAAATATTCAGGCGCATCATTTAACCTTTTCAGTCAGATAGGAAAGTAATATAAAAACAACAAGCGCTACGAACGAGCGTCATCACGTGTTGGCGTATCTATTCAGCACCTACGCGCGGGAAACCCGCACGCAGTGCTGAATAGATACTCTGAGGGTAAGATAATGACCTTTCATAAGCCTTCACTTTCTATTGATCAACAACTTGACCTGCTCATTCAACGCGGTATGATTGTTGCCGATAAAAAAGTCGCAAAACACTGTTTGTCACATATCAATTACTATCGATTAAGGGCTTACTGGCAGCCATTTGAGATGATTGACAATTCAGATGAAGTGCATTTTTTTAAGCCTAACGTTCATTTTAATGTCATTATCTTCATTTATAATTTTGATCGTGAATTGCGTTTACTGCTGTTATACCCATCGCACCTTAAGGTGCGATGGGTATAAATTTAAAATAGAGGTATACCGCTCGCCATGGGCACACTTTAAATCGCTAATCTCGCATCTTCATTGGCGAGCGGTATAGATGCCATACTCAAGAAAGAAATTTATATAACACCTTGACCATGCTCGTGTATCTGTTGGATCTGATTAACATGGGTGCACCATGGAAGCAAAAAGTCTTAACACTGATTAATTCTTCTTGCGCTTTTATTGATTCTTACCATATGGACTTCCCTGATAATTGGCAAACGAGAGCTATCTGGTTATAGTGGTACCACAAAAAATATTTGTGGTAAAAGCCAAACCCGCGATTTTCAAAGGCAGGTCAAAGACGCGTTCCTACGGTTAATTCAATATGCTAAAATAACGTATTTTTTCAGAATCCTATCCTCATGCTTGATAAACAATTTAATCCCGATGTTATTGAAGCGGCAGCACGCGCAAAGTGGCCAAATAGCCATTTTAGTCCACAAGGCGAGGGCGACGCTTTTTGCGTGATGTTACCGCCACCGAATGTTACGGGCACCTTGCACATGGGCCATGGCTTTCAACATACCTTGATGGATACTTTAGTGCGCTATCAAAGAATGAATGGCGCTAAGACTCTATGGCAACCGGGGACCGATCATGCCGGGATCGCGACGCAATTAGTGGTCGAAAAACAATTAGCCCATCAAGGCTTGCATCGCAAAGACTTAGGGCGGGAAGCTTTTACTCAAAAAATTTGGGATTGGAAAACAGAATCCGGCGATACGATTTGTGCCCAAATGCGCGAATTGGGTGATAGCGTCGATTGGTCACGCTTACGGTTCACCATGGATGATGCAATGTCAGACGCAGTTACCGAAGCCTTTGTGCGTCTGCATGATGATGGCTTGATTTATCGCGGTAAACGTTTAGTCAATTGGGATCCAGTATTATTAACCGCGGTGTCTGATTTAGAAGTGCTGCCGACTGAAGAAACCGGTTCCTTGTGGTATTTGCGTTATCCCTTAGTGTCTCCCGTGGGGGAGCTGACCCATATTATTGTCGCGACTACCCGGCCTGAAACTATGTTGGGCGATGTGGCAGTGGCCGTGAATCCCGAGGATCCCCGTTATCACGCGTTAATCGGCCAGCAGGTATCTTTACCGCTAAGCGATCGGACGATTCCGGTTATTGCAGATAGCTATGTTGAAGCGGAATTTGGTACCGGTTGCGTCAAAATTACCCCTGCTCATGATTTTAATGATTATGAAATGGGTAAACGGCACAATTTGCCGCTGATCAATATTTTTAAGCCTGATGCGACCCTCAATGCCAATGTGCCAGGGGCTTATCAAGGTTTAAGTCGCCAAGTCGCGCGTAATCAAGTCGTAGCTGAATTAACCACTTTAAATCTCATCGATAAAATTGAACCGCATACTTTAAAAGTACCGCGCTCTGAACGGTCCAATGCCATTATCGAACCATATTTGACCGAGCAATGGTATGTCAAAATGGCGGATTTAGCGGTACCAGCGCTGGCTGCCGTTGAAAACGGTGCAATTGAATTAGTACCGGATAATTGGCGCAATACGTATCGGCAATGGCTGGATAATATTCAAGATTGGTGTATTAGCCGGCAATTGTGGTGGGGCCATCGGATTCCTGCTTGGTATGATGCGGTGGGGAAAATGTATGTTGGCCGTTCAGAGGCTGAAGTACGCAGTAAATACCAATTGGGCATGGATATTGCACTAACTCAAGACGACGATGTCTTGGATACTTGGTTTTCTTCGGCCCTGTGGCCTTTTTCGACCCTGGGTTGGCCTGCCGATACCATCGATTTAGCGACCTTTTACCCAACAGCGGTGTTAGTTACAGGTTTTGACATCATCTTTTTTTGGGTAGCAAGAATGGTGATGTTCGGTTTATATTTTTTAAAGCAAGTACCGTTTAAAAAAGTCTTGTTCACCGGGTTAATTCGCGATTCCGATGGCGCGAAAATGTCGAAATCCAAAGGCAATGTCTTGGATCCACTGGATGTTATTCACGGCATTTGCTTAGAGGATTTATTGGTTAAACGGACTTCGCATGTTTTACTCGAATCGCAACTGAAAACGATTGAGGCCGCGACGCGTAAGCAATTTCCCGAAGGCATTCCGGCTTTTGGCACCGATGCCTTGCGCTTTACCTATTGTGCATTAGCAACCCATGGCCGCGATATCCGTTTTGATATGAATCGGGTTGAAGGTTATCGTAATTTCTGCAATAAATTATGGAATGCGACCCGCTTCATCGAAATGCAGCTGGAGCAGCGTTCTGTCACGACGCTAACCCAGTCGATCGATTTTGCTAAGCTGGCACCAGTTGAACAATGGATTTTGACGCGTTTAAATGCCACGATTAAAGCGGCACATGAAGCGATCGAAGCCTTGCGTTTTGATCAATTGGCGCAAGTATTGTATGAATTCGTCTGGAATGATTTTTGTGATTGGTACGTGGAGTTGGCTAAAATCAGTCTGAATAATCCAGATTTAGCTCAGGCGCAAAAAGAGCAAGTGTTAACGGTCGTGGTGACGGTACTCGAAAACAGTTATCGTTTATTGCAGCCGATCATTCCTTTTATCACGGAAGTGCTGTGGCAACAAATAGCACCAGTGCTGGGTATTAAAGGGTCGAGTATTATGTTAGCGGCTTATCCTAAAACCATCGTGGGTGGTAATAGTACGGATGCCAGCCAGCAAGTCGCTTTATTGCAAGCGTGGGTTGGCGGATTGCGGCAATTGCGCAGTGAATACCGACTCGCCCCCGGTGTGCGGATCAAAGAAGTGGTCGTTAGCGCGCTGCCGAATTCGGCTGGCGCTAACGATATCGCCGGATTTAATTTAGTGCGTGAATTACAGCAATTAGCCAAAGTCGATAATTTCGTGAAGACAGCGATGGACAATGTTAATACGGATCAACAACGGGCTGCGCAATACCTTGGCAATGTCGAAATCAGCTTTCCATTGGAAGGCTTGATCGATGTCGCGGCCGAACGGGCTCGAATGAACAAAGAATTATTAAAAATGCAACTCGAGCTAGATAAATTAACCACTAAATTAGCTAACCCTGCTTATTTAGAAAAAGCCCCCGCGGTGGTGGTGGCTAAAGAGCAAACACGCTTACTTGAATTGCAAGTCGTGGTACAGCAATTACAGCAAAAACTATAGGATCAAAACTCATGAGCTTAACGGAATTACGCCTTAGATTAGACA
>CANCKG010000050.1 GCA_947378515.1 Gammaproteobacteria bacterium
GACATTTGAAAACTTAAAAACCATAACCACCCCAATAGCCAAAAAGATTGCATCATCACTTGAGTAAAATCACCAACCGTGACCCAATGATGAATCCAACCATGCAACAAACCAAACACCATGCCAAAAATCATCGCTAAGCCATTAATGCCTAAAGCGATCCGCATGACTTCAACTAACCACATCGATTTTTTACATTTAGTAATTTCATCGTTTTGAAATTGTTTTAAATACTCTGCTTCATACCGCCGTCTAGCAAATAAACGCACATTCAACATATTGCTAAAAACATCGACCACTTTACCGCTTAACGTCGTTAATGATTCGGCATGGATTTCCGATAAACGATTGCCATAGCGTAAAAATAAAAAAATAATACTCAAATGAATCGCTAACCAAGTGGCTAAAATAGTCGAAAACAAAGGATTGGTTTGCCACATCATGATCAAGACCAACACAGCACCGGTCGCTGCCGTGACAAATTGCAAACAAATGATATCGACCAAATTGGCACAACTGGTCGCTAAGTCACTGAGTTTTTTCGCCATATTGCCAGAAAATTGACTCGAAAAATAATCATGCGAATGACCACTGACATAAGCAAATACTGTTTCACGAATTTGCGCTTGAAAACGCGGAAAGGTATAGATTTGCAACACCCCTTGAAAACGCATGAAAATTTCCGCCAACACCCAAAATAAAATTAACAACGTTAACGTGCCACCAATCAATGAATAGATCATCGCGCGATCGCCGTGAAAATTTTGAATAGCATCGACAATCTGTTTCAAAAAATACGGGAATAACGCATCGCTAGTCGCCCACACAATAAATGATAAAATCAATAGGCTAAATTTTAACCATTGTTGCTTGGCAAAATGATAAATAAACGCGGTGGTGGATTGAGGTAATTTCATAATACTCTCTTATTTTTAATGGCCAATAAACGGCGCTGCTATTCGCTGTTCGATACCGATGTTTTTTAAAAACACTGTATCGTGAGACACGACTAACATGGCACCTTGATACGCTGTTAAAGCACTTTCAATACTTTCAATACTGGCTATATCCAAATGATTGGTCGGTTCGTCTAAAATCAATAATTGTGGCGGGTGCTTAGCCATCAAGACACACGCCAATAGTGCCCGTAATTTTTCGCCGCCACTCAAATCTTTAACGTATTTTAAAGCATTCACATTCTTAAATAAAAATTGCGCCAAATTATGATATGCTTCGAATTCCGTCGCTTGTGGATTTAAGCGCAAATAATTAGCGAGAAGCGAACTGCCTTTATCTAATAAACTTAAGCGCTGATCGAGGTAACAAATTCGCTCGGTGCCAAGCGTGATACTACCGCTACTCGTCGTTAATTCGCCGATTATTAACTTCAATAAGCTACTCTTTCCGCATCCATTAGCACCGGTTAACGCAATGCGTGTCGATCCTTGCAAGCATAAAGAAAAATTGTCAATCAATGGCTTAGCTGAATAAGAAAAGCACAGCTGTTCTATCAGTAACAATATTTTTCCTTGCGGCACAAAAGTCTTTGGTAAATTCAGTGTTAACGAATCAATAATTTCACACTGGGACTTGGCAAGCGTCAAATCCATTGTCGCGTTCGTGATCATCCGCTGTTCTTTGATCAACATTTTTTTCAAACTGCGTTCACTACGACCGCGCTTTGAATTCGCCATCAATAAATCCATGCTGCCATTGTTACGTTTTTCTCGCCCTTGGGCCGCTTTATGGCTATGCTTTTCACGTGTCGTTTGAACGCTCAAGCGTGCTTGCTGCAAGGCTTTTTTAGCATCACCCACTTGTAAAGTACGCGCCTGGTGCTCGATCGCTTTTTGTTCATGATAAAAGTCATAATTACCACCATACAGGATGGCACCTAAGCTGGTTAATTCGACAATACAAGCCATTTGATTCAATAACTGCCGGTCATGACTGACGAGAATTAAACCTGCCGGCCACTGCTGAATTGCACCTAATAATTGTTTCCGCGCGTCACTATCCAAATGATTGCTCGGTTCATCTAGAATCAAAAAATCTGCCGCCGAGCCAAAGGCTTTGGCTAGCGCCAAACGCGTCAATTCACCACCACTTAAGGATGACAATAAGCGCGACGCTGCCACAGCTTGCAAACCAAATTGCGTTAAACTGTATTGCAAACGCTCTGCCAATTGCCAATCCTCATCGAGGAGCTGATAATCGTGCAAGTCACTACTGCCTGCCTTTATTCGCTCCCATGCACTGAGTTTTTCAGCACAATCAAAAAAATCTGCGACAGTCTTAACGTGATCGAGATCAGGAATTTGTGGCACATAAGCGATTGAGCCTGCAGCTTGAATGACGCCACTATGAATAGTTAAAGCACCTATCAATAATTTAACTAAGGTAGATTTTCCACAGCCATTACGACCCACTAGACCTGTTTTTGAAGCAGGAAAAGATATCGACAAGTGATCAAAGAGAACATGATCATTGGCTAATTTAAAACACAGTTGATGGACAACGAGTGATGATGCATTGGACATAATTAAGATTTCCTAAAACACAAAAAACCCAGCTTGATCGATGATCAATAGCTAGCGTGTAGGGATCTTAATAGTTCATGTCCAATAAGCTCAAAAAACAAAGGGAAGTTAATTCTATAACAATAGTAAACGTATGACAAGAGAATAGAAAAATAAAAATACAGACTTTTAAGCTTTCCTTAAGTTTAGCTAAGCTATAGTTAAGGAAAATAATTATGTTTTGATGTTCCATCTACTCGGAGCAAATTTTATGAGACTCGTCGATTATTTCAAGCGTTTATTAAGCAACCGATTTCCCGCCTATTTTAACTATGCAACAATTGATGAAAATGAAACGCTCGAATCAAGAGATCTCGAACTAGGCATAAGCTCACATACTACCACTCAGGCTTCTGTTAGCGTTGAATTTACTTCAGATGATCTCGCACAAGATTCATTGGCCAGCAATCCATTACATGCTCAGAATCAAACCATCGAAACGAATGCCAACGAATTACCCCCTACAACAGAAAGCCTACCATCAGACACTATTTCAGGCTACCAAACCTTAAGTCTGTTATTAGCATTGATTTTTGAACGCGATAATTTACCAAATATTGGCGGCGCTTTTTTGTTAACTCTTCTTGGCACGGCACTGAATTTTACACCCCCCATACTCTTAGGCGAAACTATTCAATCGTTAAATCAAACAAACGATACAATTAACGTTGCTAACCATGAATTATCACTAGCAACTTGGCAAACGATACTAATAGGCTTACTGGTTGGATCTTTTATTCTATCTAAATTGGTTCCTAACTGGCGTGACCAAGTGTTAACACCCGTTGCTGCCAATAATTCTAAAAAAATCGTCGATCGTTTCACGACGCATCAATTACAAAAATCACTGTATTATCATTCGACAACAAGCTTTAGCCAACAAATCTATTTGTTTCAAAAAGGCTTTGCCACAGCCTCGGTGATTCCACCGTTATTAACCCAAATTGCGCCAACTTTCATTGAATTACTCTTTGCGGTAACGGCATTATCCGCACGCTATGATGCATCTATTGGCGTCGTTATTGCCAGTATGTTAGCCGTCTATGTTGCATATGCCAAAGCGACGACCCAAGTCATCATTGATTCACGTGAAATGGCTTTACGCTCTGGCAATAAAGAATTTGAAACTGTCGAGCCGGCTTTAAAGCGTTACAAAAATATCCATGACTTTGGCAAATACCACCAAACCTTAGCTGGCGTCAAATTAGCCACCACTAACAATGCTAGGGTGAATACCACCGCGACATTAATTGCTTTAAAAGTCGGCATGGGTAATATTATCATTCCAGGCCTTGCTATGTTGGCTGCTTCATTAATCATGGCGACTAAGATTCGTGAAAAACGCTATACTGCGCAAGATTTCATCGTCTTATTTGGCTATTTAAGCCAGTTAGTCTCTATAATACCGAACTTTGGTCAAGCCTTAACGCTATTATTTTCCGCTTATCCTGATATAAAATTTATTTTTACTGAATTAGTCAAGCCCGCTGAAATTATCGATCTTTATCCGAATACGCCTTTAGTGATCGATGGTCCTCCCAGTATTCGTTTTGATAATGTGCACTATACGCATCCACCCAAAGGTTGTGCGTTACTGTTGATGAGCGAGTCACCCATTGATAAAAAAATACCCTTAACAAAGCCCACATATATTCTCAGTTCTGATGCACTATATTATATTTTTGATGTCACCAAAGTCGTTAGCGACGAACACCGCATCAATATTTTGCCAGACCAAGGAACGATGAAAGATTTATGGCAAGCACTAAGTGACAACACTGTTCCCGCTAACAAAGAATGCACCGCCTTGACGCGCACACAACAAAACACCATCACGATGAAAACCGCTCATACCCAACCTATTTTGCCACCGGTATTTAAAGGCTTGTCGTTTACTATCGAGCCTGGACAAAAAGTGGCTTTAGTCAGCCGCAGTGGTGGCGGCAAATCAACCTTATTTAATTTACTCTACCGCTATTATTCGCCCGCCAGTGGCACTATCTATATCAATGACCAAGACATTGCGAAAGTGAGCCTCAAATCCACACAAGATCATATCGGCCTCATGGGTCAAGCCGCCAATTTATTCAATGGTACGGTGCGTGATAATATTCTCTACGGCGCTGCTGATGGACGACACGTTTCCGATACTATCATTCATGCACTCGCCAATGGATCGGCCGATGCGAGCCAAATCACGGATGAAGAAATTTATGCGCTGGCGAAAAGTGTCAATCTGGATAGTTTCATCAAAAACTTATCGGCTGGCTTAGATACCCAAGTCGGTGAAGAAGGCAAAGAATTATCCGGTGGCGAGCAATACAAAGTAGCTATTTTAAGAGGTTTAATGAAACAAGCACCGATTCGACTATTAGATGAAATCACCGGCGCCTTGGATAGTTTATCCGCTACTCAAATCTTAACTGGCATGGATACATCTTTACAGAACACGACGCGCATTATGATCACCCATAAATTACTCGAAGCACAAGATGCCGATGTGATTATCGTCTTAGAGCAAGGCGTTGCCATTGCCCAAGGCACGCATGCTGAGTTATTAAACGATTGCCCTCTATATCAAGACTTATGGAATGAACAAAATAATGCGTCGCCCAATGCCTCCGGATCGAATAGCCCACTACCACCTGGCAGCGTACAGACAGCCACTCTCGGCAGCATGACACCGTTGGTCATTTCCGGGATTTCAATCGAATTACCCGAGCTTAACCCGGATTCAGGTGCGAAATGCAAAATTTTAGCCGGTATACTATCGGCAATAATTTTATGAGTAATTATGGCAAAGCGTTTAACGTTAGAAAAACGAATTCGGCTAGAGGCCTTATTGAAATCTCCTTTTAGCGATGATGAATCGAACCTCTCAGTGGCTAAAAAGCTACCCTTAATAGCTGGCTTTTTAGAAGTAAGCCCGTCTACAGTGCATCGAGAGGTCATCGATCGCGGTTTTACTTAATACGACTTACAATGCAGCTAAGACCCATGCTCAATCTTTAGAGAAAGTGTCTCGTGCCAATACGCATTATCACTATACGCAAAAACAAAAATATTTAATTTTAAAGACATTTAAGGACTTTGCTAATGATAAGAATTGGTCGCCTAATGCCTTAGTGATGCGATTAGTGTAAGCGCTCTCGACGAATACCAAAGTGCCCAGCGCAGAAACAATTTACCAATGGATTTATGAGGACAGCCAAGCTGGTGGCGAGCTGCATAAGCATTTACGACGGCAACATAAAAAACGCAAACCAAAATTAACCCGTAAAGTAATAAAAGTCAGTAATAAGCTCTCAATTCACTCAAGAGACGCTATAGTGGCGGATAGAAGCCGTCGTGGTGA
>CANCKG010000051.1 GCA_947378515.1 Gammaproteobacteria bacterium
CCCTGATAAGCCAAAGGCTCCAAAAATAATAAATAAAATTAAGTCGGGTTTTAACGCGACGCCAACAAACACAACGATCACAATTAAGATGGTAACAAAGGGTACGCGATTTTTGATATCAAAATCTTTGAAGCTGCGATAGGGGCAATTGCTGACCATAGCCGCTGCGACAGCAATGGTTAAAAGGCCAACTAAAGCGCTAGGTAAGACATGACTGATTCGAGCATCAGCGCCTAACCATACTAAAGCGGCGATAATAGCAGCGGCGGATGGGCAAGGTAAACCGGTAAAATAACGTTTGTCTTGATTATCGTGTTGAACATTAAACCGCGCTAAGCGAATTGCAACAGCTGCGACATAGACGAAGGTGCATAACCAGCCAAGTTTTCCTAGGCTTTGCAGACTCCATTGGTATAAAACCAGCGCAGGGGCTACGCCAAAGGCGACCATATCCGACAAACTATCGTATTCAGCCCCAAAAGCGCTCTCGGTATTTGTGAGGCGCGCGATGCGACCGTCGAGGCCATCGGCAATCATGGCGATGAAGATAGTGATGGCAGCTAGATCAAACAAGCCTTTCATGGCTGCCACGACGGCGTAAAAGCCAGAGAATAAGGCAGCAGTGGTGAATAGGTTAGGTAATAAATAAATGCCTTTAGCAGGTTTGTGACCTTCTAACTCAACGACTTCGTGACTAATATCGGATTCTTCAGGTGTTAATGGTGCGCTCATAAAGTAGCTTCAGTATGTTAAGATAGTGGTTAGGAAACTGACAGGGTTAGCTGCCAAGTTATGATAAGAATATCAGACTCTGGCTTGTCATCATAGGCTAAAAAAAATAGTGATTCATTCCATTTTCTATTTCATGCATAAATGCAAACTTAGTGCGCTTCCGTGATAAAGGATTTTAAGAGAGCAGTTCTCACGGCTTACTCGGTGCATTGCTTTTGGTGTTCAATCAAAAAATGCACTGTAATTTTTGACCTTAGCTCCCTTAATTTGCACTATACTGCTCGCCATTTAAGATGCGAGGTTAGTAATTTACTATACCGCTCGCCATTCAAGATGCGAGGTTTGTGATTTAACGTGTGCCTATGGCGAGCGGTATAGCTCTATTTTAAATCTATACCCATCGCACTTTTCGGTGCGATGGGTATAGTACGGGTTTCTCGTGCGTCAGTGTTAGAAGTATGCTGAATGGCTACATAAATGATAAAAGACTGGCGGGTGTAAGTGAGCGTGAGCGATAAAACCATTGTAATTGAAGGCATCACCGATGAAGGTGAAAAGTTTAGGCCTAGCGACTGGGCAGAGCGGATGAGCGGCAGTTTATGTACCTTTCGTAATCGGCGCATCACCTATTCTCCATTGCTGCAACCCAGTGTTAGAAATGGCAATCAATGTATGCTATTAGATCCTGAATTACGCGATTCTAATCCTTCCCTGTACGAATCGATCATGGAATTTGTGGAGACAAATCATTTGCGCACCTGTGATTTAGACGATAAGCCGAAAAATAACCAGTAGCTGCAGGTCCTTGAAGCCTGTTCGTCGACGTGCGGTTTTAATGGTAATTATTCAGCACCGCGGGCGTGAAACCCGTATGTGGTGCATGTTAAGACAGCAATTCTCGGTGAAAACCCACGGTAACCCGTACTGCTATCGATTTTAATGGTCAAAGTCTACGAAATGAAAATCTTTAAAGTGCAGCTGCATCTGGGTTAGAGGCTTCACCGAGAATTGCTGATGTTTAAGAGGAGAGAATTGTGATTTTGCTACCATATTTTTAATAAACGCCGAAGTTATTTTTTTACGTAAGCAAAAAACGCTAAGGGCGACCGTTTAGGGTCGCTGCCCTGGCGAGCACAGGCCGTCGGAGTCGCGGGCATGATTATTCCACCAATAAAGGAATGTGGATCCACGATCACATCACTATACCCATCGCACCTTTCGGTGCGATGGGTATAGATTTAAAATAGAGCTATACCGCTCGCCATAGGCCTACATTAAATCACTAACCGCGCAGCGTGAATAGCGAGCGGTATAGCAGCAGTAAGCAGTAGTAACATGTTTATCCGCGACTTCGACGTTCGCCGCCGAAAAGCAGTGCTTTTCGAATTCCCGGCTCACCTATAAAGACCTGCTCCTTAGCTCATTCAAGACAAAATGTGGTGAATGGTTACTCCACAGTATCATTCTGCCCTAGCCTCGCTATTTTTTTCCACTTGACGCCGTCGGCATTGTCTTCCAGTACAATTCCTATCGCCAGTAATTGGTCGCGAATGGCATCGGCACTAGCCCATTGTTTAGTGATTCTGGCAGCGTGACGTTGTTGAATCAATTGTTCGATCTGAGCGCTGTCGATCTCATCTTTGCCTTGAAAAAAATGTTCTGGCTCTAGCATGAGGATGCCAAGGCGTTGCCCTAAACGAATCAACAGTGCTGCATAAGCACTAGCGATCGCCGCGTGTTGAATTTTTAGACGATTGATTTCGCGCGCCACTTCATGCAATACACCTAGCGCCTCAGGGGTATTGAAATCATCGTTCATGGCGGCCTCAAAGCGTTGCTCAAAATCATCAGAGGCAACTTGGGTCATCGAATCGAGCTTCACATCACGTAAGGCTTGGTAAAGGCGAGTTAACGCCAGACCACTTTGTTTGAGGGCAGTGTCCGAATAATTAATCGGGCTACGATAATGGGCACTGATCAAAAAATAACGCAATAATTCGGGATTGAATTTCTCGAGTACTTCACGAATGGTGAAAAAATTGCCTAAGGATTTTGACATTTTCTCATCGTCAATTTGCACAAAACCGGTGTGTAACCAGGTATTGACGAAGGGTTGATGATTGGCGCAGACCGATTGTGCCAATTCGTTTTCATGATGGGGGAATAATAAATCGTGACCGCCGCCATGCAAATCAAAATGGGCGCCCAATAAACCTTGTGCCATCGCCGAACATTCAATATGCCAGCCAGGTCGGCCGATGCCCCAGGGCGTTGCCCAAGCCGGCTCACCTGGCTTAGCGCATTTCCATAAGACAAAATCAAGCGGATCGTGTTTGTTGTCGTTGATGGCGAGGCGCGTTCCTGCGCGTAATTTACTTAAATCTTGACCGCTCAATGTGCCATAAGCAGGATAACTGGCAACGTCAAATAACACATCGCCATTGGCGCCCACATAAGCATGACCCTCTGTGATCAAGCGCTCGATCATGGTGACCATGGACGCGATATAATCGGTGGCGCGTGGTGCCTGTGTTGGTGATTCGATATGCAATTGAGCTGCATCATGATTCATGGCATCGATGAAGCGCGTCGTTAAAGCATCGATCGATTCGTTGTTTTCGAGTGCGCGCTGGATGATTTTATCGTCGATGTCGGTAATATTGCGGACATAAGTCACCTCGTAGCCGCTGGCTCTCAAATGTCGCACGATGGTATCGAAACTCACCATGGTACGCGCATGGCCGATATGGCAATAATCATAGACAGTCATGCCGCAGACATATAAGCTGACTTTACCGGGAATTAACGGCGTGAAGCGTACTTTTTGTTTGCTGTGGGAATTATAAATATGGAGCATAGTCATTTCATAAACATTCGTGTTCATGGCTTGATCTGGGAAAAACAGTGTTTTTTCCCAGATCAAGCCATGAACACGAATGTTTATGACGGGATTTACCCTTAAGCATAAGGCAGGATAGCATGTATCTATTCAGCACATTTCCCATATTTTTCGTAAAAGCTTAACTGTGGCGACTGGCAGCGATGGGGGATTTTAAGGGGGGTTGCGATTCTCTCCCTTAACCTGCACTGGGTGCAGATTTACCGCTCGCAGTGCTGAATAGATACGGTAGCATTATGGTAGTACGTGCGATTCTTCCCTTTTAATCGCACGTACTAAGTTTCTCGCGCGCAGTGTCTAAAATAGAAACAAAGTAGCCGTCGTTGATCCAGGTGAGTAAACAGCCAACGACACGTTGCGCGGCAGTAGTGTCATCGATAGCGTCAGTCTCAAGAGCTGTGGCACACAATTCAGTAAAACTTGCACCTTGTTTAAGCGCGGCCAATAAACTGACTTCTAATGGTGTCAATGGTCGATAAAAAGTTTGAAAATCTTTATGCCACAAAGCGTAACTTATTGGCGTAAGCAATAGCGTTGGCATGGCTTTGGTGGATTTTTTTAATGCATCACGCCACAGTGGCGTAGCATAAGAAAATAGCTGAACGCGCACATAATCTTGCAATTGGAAGCACGTTGTGGGTAAATCGGCAGGAGTTAACGTGCTCAGTTGATCAACAGTTAATAAAGGTTTAATCGCCGATTCATCGATGATTTCATTTAAATGCCATTCTAAACGTGCTAATTCGCTGTAATAGGGGTGCTCAGCATAAGGAGGGTGAAGCGTTAAAAAATCGGCTAACTGGTTGCCAAAGCTACGAATCGCAAAATGACTGGGTGGGTAAGCCACTAAATAAGCTAAGCTCAGTGCTTCGAACGCGTCCGCTTGTAGCCGTGTTTTTAAGACCGGGAATTGTTTGGCTAAGTGATTGCTCAAGCGTAATTCATAGGCTTCACGATAAATCTGCAGCCGGCGTTTAATTTCTTTTTCTGTCCTGCCGATCACTAAAGATTCGATCGTGGATTCTTTGCTCTGTAAAAAGTTAAGTAATTGTTGTTGAGTTTCTGCTAACGTTGTCATAGTTGGTACCTATTTTTTAACATAAACTGTCGGTGCGAAATTGGGGAAATTATAACGTATTCGTATCCATTGGACACATTGCTCAGTACATTTCCAAAAATTTTCGTAAAAACTTTGATGAGGGGATTAGATAGACGTATTCATTCCTTAGGCATTTGGTAAATCAAAATGAACGGGACTGCCTTTCATTAAACGCAATTTTTCCGCTGTGCCTCCTGGGACTTCCAACACATAACGCGTGCCATTGGGCGATTGCAATAAGGGGCATTGGCTTTGCGCGAGCCCTGGTTGGCAAGTATTGGCATCACTAAGCGCGGTATTTAAGGTGCAAGGATTGTCCCCAATGCAAATTTCAGCATTCGCCATTAGCCCTAAGACATGCTTGTCGTTATCTAACCAAATAATATCTAGTGGAAAATGCATCTGGAGCATCCAGAAAGTCACTTGATTCGGTTGAGCAAAGGCAAAGAGCATGGCGTGATTGGGCTCTAATGACAATCGATTGGATAAGCCTAAAGTTCGAGCCGCATCATCGTTTGCCACTTCGGTGCTAAAACTTTGGCTACCAATCGTTAGATTAATGAGAGGCAGGGTGGTGGGTTTACTGATCGCATTAGCAATCGATGTTAAGCTTAAGCCTGCTACAATTAATAACGAGTAAAACAAATGCCGGTAGTCGTGTGTAGTCATACAGAAGAATCCTTAGTAATAAAAGCCCGTGCGTTAGCACAACGTTTAGATTGGCCGTTAGTAACGCGTCTATCGATGGCCGATGCGTTGGCTTTGCTCGTTGAACCCACTTATTTAGCGTTGAGTTTGCCACAGTTTAAACCACTTTATGTTGATTTTAGTGAAGGTAAGCAAGCTTATCGCTTAAATCATGTTCAACAAGAGCAATTAGTCAAAGCGTGTAAAGTGAAAAGCGTGTATCGCCCCTTAACGATCATTGATGCGACAGCAGGTTTAGGCAAAGACGCACTATTGTTGGCCGCTAGTGGGGCCCAAGTTACTATGCTTGAGCAACAGCCGATTTTAGGGTGTTTATTAGAAGATTTAGTGGCGAGGTTGGCGCAAAGTCAGTGGTCATTTAGGTTAAGCGTTTATCAAACTAATGCCATCGATTATTTAGCGGCATTAGCGCCAGCAGAGCGGCCCGATGTAATTTATTTAGATCCAATGTTTGATCATGACAACAGTAAAACAGCGTTGGTTAAAAAAGACT